>JAYVHR010000301.1:0-7183 GCA_043771075.1 Bacteriovoracaceae bacterium | reverse complement strand
ACAAAATCGTCAGTGCTCCAGTCAGAAAATCGCCCGTCTTTCTCGTAGACACGAAGAGGACGTCCGACAGTGTTGTCCTGGTTCGCCCGGGCCTTAGTGTTTTTCATAAATTACCACTCATGAAGCTGAAATATGGTTCATTCTATAATGGGCCAGCCAGTGAAACAAGGAGAAGCTGACAGGTTGATACACGATTCACTCAGTCCGGAACCTCACATTTTCACTCTTAAGACAGAAACTTTTCACAGACCAATATCACTTGGGCTATCTTTAGAGGGTAAATCAACAGGAAGAAAATGAGCGATTACCTTAAGACACCAGGGTTTTGTGTGGCCCCATTTGTCCATAGCTGTATCTGGACAGATGGACGTGCCATTCCTTGTTGTATCAATCAGGATGTCATCTTCGGTGATGCTAAGACTGAGAACCTGGAGAAAATTTACTCCAACGATAACGAGACACTGAGATCATTCCGCCAGGATCTCCTGAACGGCAAGACACCTTCATCGTGCTATCGCTGCACTAATCCCGAGAGAGATCTGGGAGCGGAAAGCTACCGCATGTTTCTTAACCAACGATACGGACATGTGCTCGATAACATGACCATTCATCCGGATGGAAAAGTTGATCACCAGAAATTTGCCTATTATGATGTCCGTTTTTCCAATCTCTGCACACTCAAGTGCCGGATGTGTGATCACATCAACAGCAGTGCCATTGCTGCTGAAGAAAATACGCATGAAGGTAAAAAGAACAAAGTTCTAACCGAGCCATTTGAGAACTTTGAGGAGTTCAGTAAGTTCTTTGTTAAGAATATTGATTCTGTTGAGAATATGTACTTCTGTGGCGGCGAGCCTTTGATTCTCGAATACCACTACAAGTTACTCCAGCTTCTCATCGACCACGGTAAAACCGATGTTCTCCTGAAATACAATTCCAATTGTACCAGTATCCGTTTCCGCCATCATGAGATCACTGAATACTGGAAGAAGTTCAGCAATGTCTGCGTCGGTATGAGCCTTGATGATACCGGTCCCCGCGGAGAATTTATCCGTGACGGAAGTAAGTGGGATGTAATCAAGAACAACCTACAACAGATACGAAAAGAATGTCCTCATGTGTGGCTTGAATGGACGCCAACCGTTCAGATCATGAACGTCATGACTGTTCCGGAACTTCATATGGAACTCATTCGTGAAAGCCTCGTGGATGCCTGGTACTACATCATCCTGACTGACCCCGATTATTTCAGCATTCAGGTTCTGCCGGCAGCGCTGAAAGGAAAAGTTTCAGAGATCTGGGAGCAACATGCAATTTTCCTTCAGCGGCTCCATATTCCAATGGCGAAGTTGAAAAGCGCTACTGAAGTCATCAACTTCATGAACCTGGAAGATCGAACGAAACTCCTTCCGAAGTTTCGCGACGAGATCCGTAAAAAAGATCGTATTCGGAACCAGTCATTCGTTAAAGTTTTTCCGGACCTTAAACAGCTGATGGAGAACTAACAGATGGCCAGATTCTGTAAGCTTCCATTCAACAGCCTTGAGCTCAGTCCGGACGGAACATGTCAGGTCTGCTGCAAGATCGACAAAGAAATAAAAAAGCCTGATGGGACCAAGTTCAATCTTGTGAATGATCAGCTCACTGATGTCTGGAACTCTGAAGATCTTCAGAAAATACGCATGCAATTCCTGAATGGAGAAGAGCCGGAAGAATGCAGGAAATGCTGGATGGAAGAACAAGTTGGTAACTACAGCCTTCGCCAACAGACCAAAGATCTTCCCTATGACGTCAATGAACCGAAACCGATATATATCAGTCTCAAACTTAGTAACAAATGCAACCTTGCCTGCCGCATCTGCGGTCCGCATCTTTCTAGCTTGTGGGAACAGGAATTCCAGAAAACAAATAAAGATCCGGGGGATAAGGAATACTACCGCTACGTCCGCGAAGATAAACTCACCGGAAACAATCTCAAAACATTCTATAGCTGGGCCCCTGATCTGCAACAAGTTCTGGTTTACGGCGGAGAACCGTTGATTAACGAGGAAATTCTGAACTTTATGGATCATTGCGCGGACACAGGGATTGCGAAAAATATACACATCGTCCTGAATACCAATGGCACCATCTGTAACGATCGTATTATCTCCAAACTTTCCCAATTTAAAAAAGTGAGTCTCTTTCTGAGTATTGATGATATTGGACCGCGCTTTGAATATCAGCGCTGGCCCGCCCGTTGGGATAAGATCTCCGCAAATCTTGAACGCTTCAGCGCTCTTGGTAAGCCATTTGAAGTCCGGTTCTATCCGACTTTCAGTATTCTCAATATTTATTACATGAAAGAAATTCTCGATGTGCTTTCGAAGTATCTGATTCCCATCAACATCAACAATATTATTCATGAACCGGCCATACTTGCCCTCAATAATGCTCCTCCGCTTTTCAAGCAATCTTTGAAAAAGCGCATTCAGGAAATAGATTTTTCCCGTTATCTCCTCGATGGAGATCATGATTACAAGGCCATTTTCTTTAACAGTATCGATCTTCCGGCCCGCGAATGTTTTAATAAACTTGGTTACTGGTATAATGATTTTCTGTGGCAGATCGGCGGTACAGATACTTATCGCAATCAAAACTTTTCGGATGTTTTCCCGGAAGTTGCAAGCATCATCAGTATGGATGTCAGGAGTTCTCTATGAAGACCGAGACTCTGTGCCACATGGCCTGGGATTATTTAATGTTCTTCCCGTTTGATCCAGCTATCGGATATTGCTGCCGCAGTCCCCGCATTGGGATCAACCCTCAGGTTCGCGATAAGTTTAAGCAGGATGTATTTTCAAACCTTCCGCGTTTTGTAGAACGAAGAGAAGATATTCTGAAAGGGATCAAGCACAAGGATTGCGACATCTGCTGGAAGCTCGAAGAGAAAGGCTTCAAAAGCTCGCGCCATGATGAAGAGATGATCCATTACATGCAGAAGAACATGGGTATCAAGTTCAAGAACCTTGATGAACTTCGTGCTCATCCAGGTCAGGAAAAATCCCACTACGCCGATTGCATTGAAGTCGTCCTGAACAATGTCTGCGATGCCAAGTGTACTTATTGCAGTGAGATCTTCAGCACTCAGTGGTATCTCGAAAAGAAAAAATTCGGCGATCCTGTGATGCGCGTTCCGGCCGACAATCGCGACCCCGTCCTCGAAGGGTATTTCTGGGACTGGTATCGTGATGTCGGGTCTAAGGAAATGTGGCGCTTCGGATTCATTGGTGGCGAACCCCTGATCGTTGATGCCCTTTATGAATTTCTGGATAAATTAATAGAGATTCACGACAAGAGTCCTCTTTCTGTGAAGAAAGAACTTTGTATTACGTCCAATATGAATACACCGCCGGTCTATTTCCGAAAATTCATCGAATATATTCCCAAGCTCGAAAAACATTTCAAGATCATCATGCAGGCGAGTGGGGAAAATATTGGTGAGGAACTCGAATACATCCGTAGCGGAGTTTATTTTGAGCGCTGGAAAAACAACATTGAGTATTTTCTGAACAATACGTCGGTTGAGATTCATTTTCTCCCGACTCTGAATCTACTGAGCCTTCCCGGGTTTCACCGCTATCTGATGTACTGGGAAGAGCTTTGTTTGAAACATGGACCGATATCTATTCATGACAACATTGTCTCGAATCCCAGTAATCAAAGCCCCATGACCGCGCCCAATGAGTTCGCTGCATTTTTCGATGAACCCATTAAGATGCTTGAGAATATGCAGAAGTGGGAAGGCTTGAGTGACCGCATGAAATGGTCATGGTCTACATTTCTGACCTTCCTCATTAATACAAGAGAGGCAATCTCGCGGAACAAATCGATGATGGAAATGAGGGAAGAACCACTTTCTTTTTATCGCTTTTTCAGCCAGCTTGATCAGCGCCGGAATACTTCGGTGACGAATGTCTTCCCGGACTTCAAAATCATGTACAAGCTTGGCGAGAATCTGCATAAGCTGCACACAAAATGAAAAAGATCAGCGAAAGCTCAACCCTTTGCACGCAGCTTTGGAATCACGCCGTTGTGGATCTTTCCCAGCAGCGCTTCCGCGCCTGTTGTAAGGCCCCTTCAATTCAGGTTTCCGATGAGGAAGTGAAGTCATTAGGGGAGGATCTTTTTCTGAATCATCCGGTGTTCGTCAACGACAGAAAAGAGATGCTCGCGGGAGGAAAACCTGAACGCTGCGGCGTTTGCTGGAAAATGGAAGACAACTCTTCTTTCAGTTTCCGCCAGGGCCCTGAAGCCTGGCATGATTATTTTACGCCCTATATCGACAGGATGCCTGATCCATCCCGTTCACGTTTTCCAGATAACCTCGACATCCAGCTGGATAACTATTGCGACCTGAAATGCCTTTATTGCAATGAGGATTTCAGCAGCCAATGGATGAATGAGAAGCTGAAGCACGGTGATAAAGTTATCGCCCGTTCATCGAATGTGAATCCCGAACTGGAAAAGAATTTTTTCCGCTGGTTCGAAGGTGTTAAATATCATTTTGAACGGATTGCCTTCCTCGGCGGTGAACCTCTTATCAGCCCTATTTTCTATGACTATTTTGAGAAGATATTGAAAAGTTATCAGGGGAATTTCCCTCAGAAGCTTGAATTTAATATTATTACCAATCTCAACACTCCCGCCGCGACCCTCGATAAATTCATCACACTTTTAAATCGTCATGGGACCGAAGTTAAGTTCAATATTAATATCTCGATGGAAGCATGGGGTGAACGTGCTGAGTTGATCCGGGCCAATCTTGACTTCAACCGCTTCAGGTCAAACTTTGAGAAGCTCGCAGAACTAAATCATAAGATTGTCCTCTCTACCATCACCTCTGTGAATGTGCTTTCTGTATCCAGTCTGTTCGAATATCTTGAATTTATTGTCTCACTCGAGAAGAGAACCGGGCGTCAGGTAATTCTTTATCCCAACCTGATCTCTAATCCTGAATGGCTGAGTGTGGATCTCGCACATCCAAAATTCTATGAACTCTACATTGAGAAGTGCATGGCACTTCTTGAGAAATATCCTCATCACAAGAACTATGTTGGTTTCCTCGATTCTCTCAATGGTCGCTTCCGTTTTGGGCATCAAATGAAAGATTGGGTTCTTCACCAGCGTTTCCTGAAGGAAATGAAGATCCTCGCCGCGAGACGGAATGTTTCCTATCGCGAAGTATTTAAGGAGTACGATTATTTATGGAGCGAAAGTTCAGGACAATAAAACAGTTTGTCCGCCAGCCGGACGGTACTGAGAATTACAACGAGCACTACACTCCGACTGAGAAGCTGAGTAAATATATGAAGGAGCCGGTGATGGGTGCCCAGGTTGATCCTGAGCTCGTTGCCTGCAGATTCAAGTGGGATTATCCCATTATTAATCTCATGAGCGGTCACGTGCGAACCTGTTGTCGCGTTCCCAAGCAGGCCATCTCAGAAAGTGATATCGACAAATTCGGCACAGACGTCATCATGAATCTTCCATACGAACAGGATCGCCGTCGCGAGAAAATTCTGGGTATCACTCACGTTGACTGCGAATCCTGCGTTCGCCTCATGTGGAATGAAGCCGAGCCTCCCCGCGCTGGCTTCCAGAATTTCGTTAATGACTGGCTGATTGATACTAACAAGGCCTATCCGCACAAAGTAGCTGACACTAAAAAGTGGTATCTTGATAATGTACCTCAGACTGCCGAGGCCCTGCCAAATAATCATCCGCTTCTTCGCTCGGACAAGCCTGAGATGCTCGAGATTGTCCTGGGAAATGTCTGCGATCTGAAATGCACTTATTGTTCAGTTCATTACAGCAGCCAATGGGCGACTGAACTCGTGAAATTCGGCGATATCAAAAAAGAAGACATGGAACGCCACATGCCGACAGCGCCTGAAAAACTGCAAAAAGTTTTCTGGGAATGGTTCTACGATGTAGGCCGCCATTCTTCGCAGACAATCAATATCCTCGGTGGCGAACCGACTTACATGCCCCAGTTCTATGATGTACTCGATAAACTGACGGACGCTTACCGGGATCTTGGAAAACAGGATCGTCATATTGAAATCGGCGTACTCTCGAATATGAACACAAGTGCTCATTACATGGATAAATTCCTCTCGAAACTTCCCGATCTCACAAAGTATGTTTTCCTGAGACTTCAGCCAAGCATGGAGGCCATGGGCACCCGTGCGGAATACATCCGTTCCGGCCTCGACTGGACACGTTTTGAGCACAATATCCGCCGCATTCTAAGTGAGAGATCAAAACATGGCCTCTCTGAGAAGAATTTCGGCATGGGTTTTCAGATTGCACTTAACACCTTCAGTGTTTCCAGCCTTCCGGGATTTGTGAAATGGGTAGATTCGCTCATTAATGAATATGGGTTTGAACTTGGCTTGATGAAAAACGTTGTGAGTTTTCCCCGTCATCATAACCCGCACATTCTCACGCCGGATTATGCAAAATATCTCGTGGAGACCAGAGATTTTATCCAGAAGAATTATGAGAAGAACGATCGTGTGATCAAGAAGCTCGCCAAAGAAAAACACATTTACGATCACGGATCATGGGAAAGTTATAACCGTGATCTTCTGGACGGACTTATTCATAGTGTGGGTGCTGAACACCGCTCAGAATTTGATGTCCAAAGCCGCGTTCATTTCTTCGAATTTATCCAGAAGATGAAGCACCGGCGCGGAGTTGAGTTTGCTGAAATTTATCCCGAGATGAAAGAATTCTTTTATCTTACTCAGGGCGCCTTCAAGCTCTCTATCCTCGATAAAAAAACGAATGATAAGGGGCCGGCTTAGATTATGCTCCGGAGAATTCTCCTTTCACTTTTCTCGGTACTTTTATTTTTGCTTGTCCTTGAAGCTTCTTCCTATTTTCTGGACCGGGCGAACATAAGACTTTACTGGGAAGAAAGCTACGATCCCGGGGAAATCTGGATGCTGGATCATGCCAGAGAGGTTGCACTTCAAAAGAATAGAAACGGTGACCTGGCCCGGATTATTTTGAAGAAAAACTACCCGGCCTCGATATCGTCATGGTTACCGAAGTTGGATGAACTGAATCTGGAACCCGCTGTTCAAATTCATTCGGAAAATAAATCCATTTTTTTAAAGCCATGGATAATGACTCC
>JAYVHR010000300.1:0-3245 GCA_043771075.1 Bacteriovoracaceae bacterium | reverse complement strand
ATGATCCCGAACTGGTGGACGATCGTTTCCCAGACTGATCACGAGATTCGTTTTGAGCGGACCGATACCCGTTACGATTGGTACGCCGTCTACCGCTATCACCCCGCCCATGAGGGAAAAGACCTTCCGGAACTCCTGAAAGAGAAGCTCAATCTGGAAGAAATGGAATTTGATGAGGACGTGGTCTTTGAAACAGACTCCCGCGTTCTCTTCCGCGATTCAAAGGTTCAGGAGTATTTTCAGGAAGTGATCAGGGTCGAAGGCAAAGGCTCGCAGAAAGTCGTAGAGCGCTTCTATTATGATCTCTATCTCACGCGCGCGCAGAACGACCCGGGATTCTTTATCTTTGAATCCCGGAGTTCAGTCTTAAATGGATTGGTAGAGGGTCCGTACTTTGAAGAGTCGCTTTCCGAATTAGAACTTAGTTCCGTTTAGGCGCGAATCCACGGATTTTATCAATGACAAAATCAATGAGCTCTTCATCCGAAGAGAAAACATCTTCCACTAGCTCATTCGAGAGAAGGAAGTTCTTCACACGGATAGCGATATTGTGGAGAGATTCCATGAGATACAATCCGCCGATGTTCTCGCCGTTGAAAGACTTGATAATCTCTTTCCGGGCGTGGTTGAACATTTCAGTTTCTGTGATGTCCCCTGGAATATCTTCGCCGAATTTTTCTTCTACTTCTTCAATCGCCTGCTCTTTGATGTTTTCATCAGTCGCAAAGCTCACACCGAACTCAGTAGCAAGTGCTTCGATCAGGTCAGCGCGTGAATCAGCAGCAAACTCGATCATCTCGGCCTGCTTCAAATGATTGATCGTGTATTGTGAGAGCGCTTTCAGCGTTTCGAAATCTGTCTTCATCAAAACTTCCTTAAATAGGTATTTCCCTAACAGGATAACTAAAAACTTAACTGCCCACAAGTTAAAGCGTTGATTTATTTTACTTTTTTGCGAACTTTTTTGTGATTTTCGACGCCATAGCGTTCACCGCCGAACGTTCACCCATAAGAACAAGGAACGAAGCATAAAGAATGCCCACCGCACTCATCTGAACCGTGAGAGTGATGCATTTTGTGAAGAATGGTTGAGAGAAAAATTCCACTTTGAGGAACATCTGAAGAATGAATCCTGTTCCGATGGTCGCCGCTAAGACTTTGAATATTCTGCGGGAGAAGAAGAATCCCCAGCTGAGATTCAGGTCTTTTCTCAAAAACCAGCTCTGGATGATGGCGTTTACGCAGACAGAAAGCGTTGTTCCAAGAGCGAGGGTTTTGAAACCATAAACCGGCGTCAGAAGTAAACAAAAAGCGATGTTAAAGACAATAGAGACGAGTGAGGCGATCACCGGAATCTTCTGACGGTCCAGTGCATAGAAGGTCGGAACGAGAATTTTATAGAGACCATAGAAAGGAAGCCCCAGAGCATACATCCGGAGGGCCTCAGCGGTCTTTATCGTCGATTCGTGATCGAAACGACCCCGTTCAAAGATGACGTTAACAATCTCGTCTGAGAGGCAGTAAAGGATGACCAGCGCAGGCATCACAGTCAGAAAAGAAAGATAGTAACTCGACTGGAGCTGGGACTTGGCCCCCTCCACGTCTTTCTTTTTCCAGGCCTCGGAGAAATGCACGAGATTGGAGTTCCCGATCGAGACCGAAAGAATTCCTACCGGCAGCTGGAACAGGCGGAAGCTGTAATTGAGCCATGAAGTCGCTCCGATCACAGTGCCGGTCGCGAGAATAGTTGTAATGAGAAGATTCACCTGAGTAGCGGCAAAACCAATAAGACCAGGCCCGATCAGCCGGAGAATTTTTTTGGATCTGTCGGTCCAGAATTCTTTTGGCCAGAGAGGACCCAGACCTTTTTTGTAAATGATCGGGATCTGAACCGCCGCCTGCATGAATCCGCCCAGCATCGCTCCGATCCCCAGGGAATAAATCGGATGATACCCATTCCGGTGAAGAACTCCGGAAAGAGTGAGCATAGAGAGAATGCTCATCACATTGTAAGAAGCCGGTGCGAGAGCGGGAATAAAAAACACTTTCATCGAATTGAGGGCACCCATGAAAAGTGCCGCCAGGGAAACGAACGTGAGAAACGGCGCCATGATTCGCGTGAGATTCACACACAGTTCAAATTTTTCAGGATCACTTGTAAACGCCGGTGCAAAAACGCGGATGAGTTCCGGCGCAAAAATCATAATCCCGGCGCAGATGCATCCCGTGACCATTGCCAGTAACCAGAAAAGTGACCACATGAGTTCGCGTGCTTTCTGGTGCGATTCCTGATTCGCTTCCACGAATGTCGGAACAAACGCTGAAGAGAATGCGCCTTCGGCGAAGAGATCACGAAGGAGATTGGGAATTCTGTACGCAACAAGAAACGCATCTGTCACTCCGCTAGCTCCGAAATAGGCCGCCATCACCTGTTCGCGCACGAGTCCAAGGATTCGTGAGAAAAAAGTAGCGATCGCCATCTTGATTGAGGAACGGATAATTGACATGCATCCATCTTCGCTCAAAAAACAAAACAATTCACTCAGAAATTGGTTCTCTTTCGCCCCTACTCAGAGGGGCAAGTGTCTGAGTTGTGGTTATCGTCTGACTAAGTATCTTTTTGTCACCTATCTCTTCTTACTTTCCCTCTATAAAAGGTGAGTTGATGTTAGTGAAAACATAATTACAATCGTAGGGGCACGGTGGAATGATGAATGTAAGCATGGATGCGGGAAGGACGATCCCCTCCACTATTCCAGGATGGAATTTTGGGACACCTTCACACACACACACCGGATTTTTAACCAAGGATTAGGTTAGAGATCGAGAGAGACAAGGAGGCAATCCATGAAACTCGCCATCGCGGTTGAATCAAAGCAACATCCCAAAAACCAGAATGACTACCGGGTCTGGTACCTCGAGATCGACGACAATGGACATGTCGTCAGTGTCGGAGTGAAGAACAAGCAGGAGCTCGTTGAAGACCTCTTTGCCTGTTACCGGAAAACCGGGAAATCCAACTGGCGCGCCTTCCAGAAAGGGGCGGAGAAATCTTCTCCTGTTGAGATTTTTGATTTTGTCTCGATGAACATGCACGAGAACACACATTTCGGAAATCTTCCGACCCTGAGTGAGTTCCAGAATGTTCTCAACACACTCCAAAGTCGCCTTGAACTAAGATCGATTGCCTAGAACTGACTCCTCCCAGGAATTTATTCTAGGCCTTTCCGGGGAAGGGGGCGCAC
>JAYVHR010000299.1:0-6208 GCA_043771075.1 Bacteriovoracaceae bacterium | reverse complement strand
GAAGAAGAAGCAGATTTTCCCGATGTCTTGTTTACTCTGAAAGATGAGTATTTCCTCGCGGGAGAACTCAATTCGTTCACCACGATGTACCAGACCCATGGTTCTCTCGGAAGAAGATCTTCATCGGGAATAGTTTCTTCCACCCATCCTTTAAAAATTGATCACGATGAAATCCGGACGGAGGAAGTTCTTGCGTCCGTCGGCATTACTCCGGAAGAAATTTTTGCCAGCACAGAAAGACAACATCTTCCTGCTTTGCCGGGTGAAATTGCGACAGGTTCTGAGAACTGGGATAACCGCAGGATTTTCTCTCTCATGAATCGCGCTGTTCAGGATTCGCGTTATGTTTTCAATGGGAAAAGCCTCGATGTCATTCTGGGTGTTGTAAAACCCTTACTTAATCAAAAGTCGCCCGAGCTTCCTACGCAGAAGTGGAAAGAGGCCATGAGCCTCGCTGACGCTGCCCACCTCGTGGACATGATGATTAAAAACGGAAGTATCGATAAGATCCAGACCGATCCGCGCTTTATTCAGATCAAGGCACGGCTGGCCTCGACCAGCAAGGATTCCCGTCGTTCTCCATCAGCAGATGTCCACCCCTGGCAAGACAAGGCCCTCATTCAACGAGCAGATGCGGCCAAAAAAATTGCCATGAAATCTTATAGCAGCATGTTCTTCCTGGAGAAGGCCCTGACCCTCCCCGAGATGCCACTGATGACTGATCCGCGGGATCAAACGGCTTCGGGGTCGCACGATTTAAAAAAAGTTTTCGCTGAAACATTCAAGGAAAGGACCATGCTCCGGGAAATCTACCCTGAGAAATTTCCTCTTCTGTGGAAACCGATTCTTCCGGGACCAGAACACACTCTGGTTTATGTACCGGGAATTTATAATTCTCTTTTTGATGATGAGATTTTCAGGAGTGGCCTTGATCAGCTGAAGAATAAATGGGGGATGCGTATTCTTACCCCTTCTGTTTTCAGTACCTGTTCATCCGATGTGAATGGAAAGATTATTATGGAGGAAATCCGCAGAGATTCCGCCTTCCAGATGAGCCTTGGAAAAAAATCACCAAAATACTTTGTTATCGGTTATTCCAAAGGCGGAGTCGATGCCCTTCATGGGTTTACCCAGGATACGAAGTTTGTTTCTCAGCATATTGAGGGGCTGATCACGATTGCTTCGCCTATCAAAGGAAGCAGCATTCTGAATAAGACCGACCTCCCTCTGGAAGTCATGCATGTTCTGGGGAACGAAAAAGCACCTGCCATCTGCCGGACGGAAGAGAAAGCGGCTAAGTCAGTCACTCCGGCAGGCGCCCAGTCGTTCCTCAGGAAATCAGCATCGGAACTTATCGGTCTCACCCGATACTTCTCACTTTCATTTACCTCAGATATTAAATCTTCTCATCTCTTCATGCGGGCAACGAAAAATATCGGCCGTTTTGGTGAGCCGAATGATGGAGTTGTCGCATTGTCTGCCTCGAAATTTCCGGAAGATTTTGGCGCCACTGATCTGGGGATTGTGAATGCCGATCACCTCTCCGGAATTGTGGCAAGTCACTTTCCTCACGAAGCATTCATGGAATCGGTTCTCTTCACCCTAGCGCGTTCCGGGGCTTTTCATTCTTCAGAAAACAAACAGATGAATGAAAAGATTCTCTATCAGGCAAAAAGAACAAATCCTGAAAGACATCGTCTGTTGATGAGTGAGAAAATCGGATCTCTGATTAATAAAGTTTTTGAAACAAATTCTGATGTCACCAGAATTGGTGTGAATATCCGGAAAACGCTTAGCGATTCAGAATACAAGCTCAGTCCCTTTTCCCTTATCCGCAGGAATGGCGAAGTTCATATTTCTTTCCGCGAGGGACGCTGGCCGTCTTTCACCGGTGGAAATCTGGTGGCAGTGAAAAATCAGGATGAGCTTCAGGGTTTTCTCCTGACGTCACTTCAGGCATCCGGAAAAAATCTCCTGAAGAGTACCAGGAAATCTGTTCCGGCAACTGATCGTCAGATGATAGCTCCTCCGGCGAATGAACTGGGCTTTCAGGAAGACCTGAGAATCAATGTCCGTGAACTGGATAAGTTCATTACCGGGAAAAAAGTAGTGCCTGTATCCTATCTTACTCACCCCGAGGGGTTTGCTTTTACCTATGATCATGCGAGCTCGACAGAGTTCCGGAATGAATACCAGCTAAGTTTCGAGGATAGCGCACCTGCGGAAGCCGATGATCACGCTGTCTCAGGCTGGGAAACTTTTATTGATAATGAAAACAAAGTCTGGGCAAGACTCGCGAGTACCAGTTCCAGTATCAGGCTCTCGAGCTATTCATGGAGATTCCTCGCCAGCGAATATCCAGAACTCGATCTTGAAATTCAGGTGAATGATGACGTGGAAGGGGCCAACGTACTTTTTGGCGGAGACGGAAAAGATGATTCTGCTTTCCAGCTGTGGTTCACTTTCCGCATTCTTGATGACCGCAAGAAACGTGAGTATCTGAGTCCAGAGGAAAACATGATGACGATTGGCTATTACTTCGGCGATCAGATCGCCGGGAAGAACCTTGAACTCAACCAGATCTATCTCAATTACTATTCGGAAAAAGATTTTGTCGTGGCTAAACTTCCACCTGCAAAACAGAAACTGATCGGCATTGGTAAAGACATGATGGGGAAACCACTCATCACCCGTCATAATCTCCTCGAAGATATCCGGTCCTCTTATCCGGATGTCGATCCGATGAAAGCCGAGATTGTAGCCATCACTATTCAGCATGATTCGAATGATACGCGCGGAAAATCAGAAGCTCTTTTCCGGAAACTCGCACTCCGACCCCGTCTTCAGCGCACAGTAAAAGCTGATTAATAAGTTCACCTTTCTTCAGTGATAATTCAGGATAAATTACTCTCTTCAGCCACGGCTTTTGCTAATATGTTATCAACCGGGATTCATCAGATGCATCATGATGAATTGTGCAAAGGAAAAAAGCTAAGGCTGGATTTCTGAGGGCGTACTGGTAAAAAAGACTCACGAAGTGAGTCTTTTTTTTTATGCAGTCTGTCCGGTTATTGCTAAACTTCCTGTATGAAATTACTCTTCTTTATCCTTTTCATCAGCCTGAATGCTTTGGCGGATTATCCTTCAGCACGTCTTAACCAGAATGTGTGCGAAGAAATTTCCGGACAAAAGTATCGTCTCCTTCCCAAAAAAGACTGGTTCTGCGGAGCTGTGGACGGTCAAGCCTACGGTAGAACTGTTGGCAATAAAGATTTCTATCATGGTGTCGGCCATTGGACTCAGGTGAGAACAGAATTTCACTGGGAAAACAGTGTCGCCATTAATTTTCGTTCGATTATTTATTCGGCCACCAGTTCAAGCGGTTATGCCGCTTCCAATGAAGATTATCACCTCGGAAGTTTTCGTTTCACCTATCCGGAAAAACTGCTGGGTGCTTTTGTCTCACTCCGAATTGTTGATCTTGACCGCCAGACCGTAGGGGAGGGACTTTTCATTGAGGCCCGCGAATCCAACGGCGGACTCATGCTCTGGGACTGGAATAATGTTCAATTCCGCTGGCTGCAGGAAAGCACCGGCTTTCTGGTGGGAGATGACGATGTCTCAAATCCGGAAGTAAATTTCTGGGGGAGACGTTTAGGTCTGGGGACTGTCTGGTTTTACAAAGAACTCCCTTTCCAGGACAAACGGAAACCATATTTCTACACGTACACCAATATTCCTTATGAAAGCTGGAACTTCAGTGCGGAAGCCGGAGCGAGAAATAATACCATCGCCTACATGGGAAAAATTGCTCACGAACTTCTTGCGGGTGGCTTCTCTCTCCAGAGTATTCTTCAGGGTCGCTATTATCCGAATGGGTTTGCCCAGGGATTTGCGGGCCAGATTGAAAACCAATATGTTTCCTATGACCAATACAACAAGTACTACACCAACAGCATTAACGTTTTCTCGCGCTCGGATCACGCGATGGTTTCGTCTCTCGTCCTGAATCTTCGCTATGAATTCTCCCACGCTCACCGTTTGGGTTTGCTAAATGAAGTGGGGATGTTTGATTACAACGGCAATGAGGATGACCGCTTTTACTTTGCCCGGATGGAGTATAACCACTATCCCTTTCCCCTCCGGGAAGATTACTTTTCAATATTCGTGACCAATAAATTACTGAGAGACTCTTACAATGCTCCCCCCTACTTTGAGAGCTCATCATCCACACCGCTGTTCAGGACGTTTATTTACGCTGGTATCGAGGGGAATTTCGCCTTTTAGCCTGACGCATCTTAACCTTGGCACTGTTCCCTGCTAACATTCCTCCCATGCGCATCTTCGCTCTGATCATTATTTTTTTCGCAGTCAAGGCCGCCCGGGCGTCCGGGTTCGAGGCCTATGAAGGATCACAGAAAAGTGCCTGGGATTCTGCCAATCATCCAGCGATTCTCGTCAAAAACCCAGAGACTCATTTTCCAGCACTGCCACTTTCAGCAACTCTGGAAAACGAACGCACTCTCTGGTCAGACAGTTACTGGCCCCGGAATGAAGGTGGAATAGCAAAACGCTGGCAGGATATTTCGGGTGCGATCAAGTATAAGGTCCTGACTGAAAAGCAGGCGCGTGCTCTGACGGCTGACCAGATTTCAAAATTATCACCGGCAGAAAAATTCGATCTCATGCAGGATGATTATGATTTTTCATTCACCAGCAAAGTGAAGAGACAAAATCCCGGCAATCGCCCTGACTGGGAAGGAATCTGCCACGGCTGGACTCAAGCCTCGGTCCACCACGATCAATTTCCAGCGATGACTTTCACAAACAAGAGTGGAAAAGAAATTCGTTTTGCTTCTTCCGACGTCGCTGCTCTCATCAGTTACTATTACGCCAGAGTGGGAGGGGGTAGAGTTCGCTTCCTGGGAAGACGTTGTCGCGAGAATGCCGGCAATACCAGCAGCAAATGTAGTGACATGAACGCAGGTGCTTTTCATGTTGTTCTCACTAACAGGCTTCGTGAAAAAAAATCTTTTATCATGGATCTCGATCCCTTTAAGCATGTGTGGAATTTCCCGGTCCTTGGTTATCAGACACGAGTGCTGGAAGAGCATGCGCCTCAATCAGGTTCAGCATCAGGGACAGTGAAAGAAATTCTTGTGTCGACAAAACTTTTCTACTCGCAGGAAACAGGTCCGGAATGGAACCCTCCTGCTCGTGTTCCTGGTTTCAAAGATTACTGGTACTGGCTCGAGCTCGATAAAGACGAAAAAATTATCGGCGGCAGCTGGTCCGATGCCAATCATCCGGACTTTGCATGGGCGAGTGAACCGGTTAAAATTCCTTCACCTTATTCGGTGTTCATTACTCAATAGCTCTTTTTCCGAGACATAATTGCCGTGACGCAAAAAGCCATCAAGGACTTTGCCCCTATTCATGGATGCATTTCTTGCCGCGTGGATTGAAATCGAACTCGCCCTTAGCCTTAAAGGACAAGCTAAGGAGAGCGAATGAAAAGATTTATTATGGCGACTGTGCTTTTTGGAACGGTTGCTGCTCAGGCAGAAACGATCCGTCTTCAAACAAACCTCAGAGGAGCAAGTTCAGTTGATGTGAACATTGTTTCTACTCTTGCAGGTGAGATTCACGAAATTAAATTCAACCTTGCGAAGGTAGAAGCGAACACTCTCGCCGGTCGTCCTGAATTTAAAGTATTCTCGGAAAAAGAAATTACTTTCTCACAGGACGTTGGTCTTGCGAGTGTTCCATTCAAATCAATTGTTGTTGCCGGTGAACCTGCGACAACGGAAGTTTTAGTGGATGCTGGTAACGCTGTTGTAGTGAACGCACTTTCAGCGCCGGCGCAAAAAGAAATCAGTCGTAATGCGAAAGCAGGCGCCTGGATCTTCACTCCAGCGAAGTCTCGTCCGACTGTTCGTAAGGAATACCTCGGAACATACCGTGGACAGCCTCTCACTCGTGTAACTGTATACGCGGCCGCGGCGGACTATTCTTCGAAAACAATGAAGTTCTATCCGAACCTTCGCGCGCAGGTCACGACTCAGGGAACTGTTTCTGATCTCCTTCAGAAAGAAGTTGAGAGTGCCTATGACTACCTGATCGTATCTCCTAAGGCACTTCTCCCCGGTCTTTCTGATTTAGTTTTTTACAAAAATATGCGCGGACATGTTGTTAAGACAGTTGTTCT
>JAYVHR010000298.1:0-3036 GCA_043771075.1 Bacteriovoracaceae bacterium | reverse complement strand
ATTGGGAGTCGTGCGATTTTGGAATTGAAGATTCTGATCTGCGGCCTGAACCACTTTATCAAAAATTAATTGCTGATAATATTCTGGTACCAGGTTCGGAGAATTCCGGATGATTTTATGTCGTCTGGTGACTGCACAAAATTCTTCACCGAGTGACGGGAAGCCCATAACTGTAGGGCAGTAATACGGCCGCCAGGTTCCAGTTGGACTTTTCGCCTGACAACTTCCTCCAGAATAAACTCCCAAGGTCACATCCGGGCAGCTGGCAGGAAGAGGTGAACCGACTTTATATTTACCTTCGGAATTTTTTTGGACGACTTCTGTTCCAGACTCCAGGGCCCGCTTACACCAGGGAATATTTTTTTTGCAGGCCTCTTCCGCCAGATCTTTATTCCGGTAAGTTTCTTCTCCCGAATCACGGGTAATGTGAGAGTGGCCGTTAAGCCAGCTGACTTTATCAGGACAATAAGTCCCGGTTTCCGATTTGGTATAGGCATATTCATCAGTGAAGCCAAAAGTGTGTACAACTTCATGAAGCATAGTTGTCCAGGGGAAGCTTGAACTCACAACAGGAAATCTCTGATTACCAGCACCGATATTCGGAACACTCGTGTAAACCGGACAAAGATCCGCGCTGCCGCAACCTTTCTGAACATTCTCCAGATCGCATTGAGCGAGACGTGGAATTCCGTAGCCACCGCCTCGACAATTAATTCCAGTTACCATGACAGGGGCGCTATCGATGATCATGACTTTTCTTTCGATGAGTTGCTTGAAAGGTTCAATCTCACGCATGCTCTGAATGTATTCCAATGCTTTTTCTTCGGCGCCTGGTTCAGCGAAAACTTTTACCTTATAGGTTTTAGCGAGAGCGGGGAGAGAAAAAAGAAGGAACAGGATGAAAATTTTCATAGAGTTACTTCGGAAAAAAAACGCATTTTCTTTAATACCAGAGTATCAAAGACGGTTGTTATCTTTCTTGCCTTCTTCGCCGCATCTCATACAATTTAAGTATGGATAAAAAAATACTTCGCTATCAATTAAATACCCTCTTTATTCTCACAACTTTGAATCTCATTTATTTTTATTACCGGGATAACCTTCCTGATAATTTTTTTGAGATTAACTATCAGAATAGTTCCATCAACATCTTCACCTATTACTTCTTTTCCATGCTCGCCAATTTTGGATATTGGTGCGGTATCTGGATCACCCTCTCTTTCTTAACTTTCGCAGTTCTCAACTCACTTGTTTTCACTAAAAAGAAAGAAGTAAAAAACCAGATAGTGGTCGCAGTATTGCTTCCGCTGACTCTGGGGATTTGCTATTTGATTTTTCCAACGGCGCTGGGAGAAGGATTGTTCTTTCTTATTCGTGAGAACGTAGGAACTTTTACAGTTGTCTCGTCTATTGCGATTCTCGGGCTGAGCTTTTTCTATCTTGTTTCGGAGAAACAGTTCTTCAAAACCTGCAGATGGATTGCGAAGAAAGCAATGAATCTCTATGAAGCGGTCAGGACAGCGGATTATTCTGCTCTTCAGAAAATTGATGTTAAAGCATGGTTCACTTCGCTTCAGGAAAAATTTCCTGTTTTTATCGATAAATTTCGTCCTGCTCCTGTAGTGGCCAGTCCAAAACTCAAAATTACAACTCCTCCAAAATTCCAGGAGAAAATCAAAGTTCAACCTGTAAAGGCGGCTGAGCCTGAGGTGATTGAAGAGGAAATGGTTGAGGAAAATGAAGTCGAGGAGTTAGAAACTGAATCCGCAGACGAAGATGAGACAGAAATGTTTGCTGACACAGTTGATGAAGAACTTTCTGAAGCTACGGAAGAAGTTGCAAGTCCGTATCAGCGCAAGAAAGTTGAGGATAAATTTTTCGATCATGATGAGCTGGTGAATAGTATCGCTCCTAAGAATCGCATTAATGTCTCTCATGATTTTGAAGATCAGTATTTCATGACAATTGCGAAATCGATCGAAGATAAACTGAATGAATTTAAGATCAGTGCTCAGGTAACCAACGTTCTGAAAGGTCCGGTCGTAGATACGTTTGAACTTGAACTTGGCGCCGGCGTAAAAGTGGCGGGAGTCATCAACAGAACTAACGATCTTTCGCTGGCCCTGAAAGGTGTTCCTATTCGTATGGTTTACCCGATGAAGGGTAAGACCACTATCGGAATTGAAGTTCCTAGAAACCCAAGAGAGCTCATTTATCTGGATGAAGTTCTCCAGTCTCAGGTTTTCAGAGATTCCAATTACCGTTTGCCGATTGCCATGGGGAAAGATGCCTATGGGGATGCAGCCGTTATTGATCTGGCTTCAACTCCGCACTTTCTGGTAGCGGGTACTACTGGTGCCGGTAAATCCGTCTTCATCAACACTCTTCTGGTTTCACTTATTATCAAGCTTTCGCCTAAGAAACTCAGATTGATTATGATCGATCCGAAGCAACTTGAACTTGCCCTGTATGCAACTCTTCCGCATTTGATCATGCCTGTAATTACTGATTCGTCGATCGCGTCAGTTTCCTTACTCTGGGCAATTGATGAGATGGAGAGAAGATATTCTTTGCTCAAAGATTTTGGTGTGAAGAACATCGATGGATTTAATAAGAAAGTTAAAATCGCGGGCCACGAACTTCTTTGTAAGATCAATAAGTACTATGAAGATGCAGATGCCATGGATTTTGAAATGCCATTCATCGTAATTGTGGTGGATGAGTTTGCGGATCTTGTTCTTTCGAAATCAGGTAAAGCGATTGAGAATTCTATTTCGAGACTTGCGGCCAAGGCACGCGCATCAGGAATTCATATTGTTCTTGCAACTCAACGTCCGTCTACCGATGTGATCACAGGTGTGATCAAAGCAAACTTCCCGACTCGCGTGGCTTTCCGTGTGACAACCAATACTGATTCACGCGTGATCATGGATACACCCGGTGCAGAGAAACTTCTTGGAAAGGGCGACATGCTCTTCAAGCAGGGGATTGAAACCATCCGTATGCACTCGGCCTATGTGGATGAAGATGAGATCG
>JAYVHR010000297.1:0-3235 GCA_043771075.1 Bacteriovoracaceae bacterium | reverse complement strand
CAAATCTCGAGGAAATTTTTTATGAAATTTTTCGCCCTCATTCTGTTCAGTCTTCCGTTCATCGCGAAGGCCCAATCTCATCTTCCCCACATGGATCTTGAGATGACCTCTGCTGAGTACGCTCAGATCTTAAACACAATACCAAAATCAATCAAAGCTGATGCGGAAGTTGAAACTGCAATCAAGCTTGGTGTTCGCCTTCAGAGTTGGGTAGCAAAAATCAACACTGGCAGATCTCCTGAAACAGCAATCCGTCTGACTTCAGCAGCTACCCGTCGTGGGATTCCTATCGATAAGCCCAACGTCTACAATCCAACCATCATCGGAAAAACTCAGATCGAAGTTTTGAACGATATGCCTAAGAGCATGCGAGATGTAATTCTTGGCGCGACTGAAGTTCCTGGCACATTTGATGTTGATGACGAAACATTCATCAAGCACGCGCGTCTCCTGGACCGCAACTATCAGTCCGCTGCCCGTTATAAATCACTCGATCCTCATCGTTCTGCTTACACGCAGAGAGCTGCTCAGGACGTTCGCGGTTACTACTACCTCATGTCGAATAACATCACGGCGAACGAACTCCGTGACCGCGCGCTCATTCCTGCAGAAAAAGTCACACCGATCAAGAATGCTCTTGCCGGAATATGCAAAAACTCAAGCTCATGGGGCAACTGCCCGGCAAGCGTTGAAAAAGCATGGACAGACAACAAGCTCGCTGAACTCTATACGAAGCACTTCTCGGCCGCGAAAAAACTCTGGGATGATTTCTTTGTTATTCCTTCATACGCAGCAAGATCTGATTTCTCATGGTCAGGAAATACTCTGAATGTTGTGTTCAACACACCTTCAATCCCTAAGTTCATCCCATATCTCAAAAATAACATCGAAGATGAGTTTCGTTGGGAGAACTGGGGCCTCAAGATGAATTTCGGGAGCTACTCAAGTGGTCCGAGACTTGTTTTTGAAGCGGGAGTTGTTCCCCACGTGAATGGTCTCGGCGGCGACACCATCACTATGGATTCGAACCAGCCAATCGAAGAATACGAATCTCAGTGGACGATCCGTCACGAGTTCGGTCACGTTCTCGGTCTCCCTGACTGCTATCATGAATTCTACGACACTGATCTCAAGGCCTTCGTGAACTACCAGCTCGATATCACCGACCTCATGTGTTCACGCGCGGGTAACATGAAAGAAAGAATCTACCTCGAGCTCAAAAAGGCTTACACAAAATGAAATACCTTCTTTTAAGCTGTCTCTTCATCACAACTGCTTTCGCCCATAGCGATCACGACTGGCGCGAAGATTATGAAGCCGTTCTTTCAGTTCAGTACGAGACGCTTCCGAAGATGAAGTCGTCAGTACCCTTCACAGAAAGAGTGAACATGGAGTTCTTCCAGGAGAAACTCGCTGTTCTCACGGGTGAAGTGGTGGTTCCGGGAACTGCTCTTAAAATCACGGAGAGAAAATCAACGGCCGGACTTGATCTCACCAGACAATTCCTCAAAGCTGAATACGAAAAGATTGGCTTCACGACTTCACTTCATCCTTTCGGATCGGGTGTGAACTTTGTTGCTGAGAAGAAAGGAACAACTCATCCTGAGAAAATTCTCATCGTCTCTTCTCACATCGATTCTGTCGGTAACAAGGGAGCAAACGATGACGGTTCAGGAACCATTGGCCTTCTCGCAGTTGCTCAGATTCTCGCGCAGAATAATTATCCGATCACTCTCCGGGTTCTCGGCTTTGACCGCGAAGAAGTGGGACTGAAAGGTTCCGATGCTTACGTAGCGGCACTCACGAACAAGACAGACATCATCGGTGATATTCACTTCGAGATGATGGGATACAACTCAAGAAAAGACGGCGCGTTTCACGTGATCGACTGTAACTCAGGGATCTTCGGCGGCAATCGTCCGGTTGAAAATTCACAGTTTCTTTCTCAGTCGATGAAAGAGTCGATCACTGAGCTGAATCTCAACCTCACTGTTGCTAAAGCGTGCACGGATCGTTCCGATCATGCGTCTTTCTGGCGCAATAAGATTCCCGCCATCGTAATCTCCGAGAATTTCTTCGGAGGCGACGGAGACCCTTGCTACCACGCTAAGTGTGACGTGATGGATGACCGCCTGGATTACCCGTATATGGGCAAAATCCTCGAGGCCCTTCTCCGTACTATTGAAAAACAAGCGGCCCGCTAGCCATTATTTTCTGCCAGCTATAGCTTAAGATCCGGTAAGGCCTCCCTCTGGGGAAAGTTTTACCGGTTTTTCCCTCTGTAAAAGCGATATCATTCTTTCTTTATTCGCCCGAACATTATTCCCTATAATAAGACTGATGAAGTTCTCAGTGCTCATAATCCTTCTCTCCTTCACCCTCTCTCGGGCCGCTCTTTCCTCATGCAGAAAGCTTACTCAGATTTATGGAACTATGGACCTCGTGAAGAAATCCTGGAAAACGGACAAGGTCACGGGCACCTCCGACTTCTGCCTTCCACTGAATGATCAAGCGGACAATCTTCGGGTGAACATTTCTAAGGAAGGAAAGAATTTTGAAATGACGACACATCAGACTCTCATCAAGCACTGGGATGGTCTCAAAGACGGAAAGCTCCATGGTGGAGTAAAGAATGTGGATTCAGTCATGATTCAGATTTATGTACCGGACTGGTTCAAAGGGTCAAAGATTTCTATCACTGATATTCACACCCAAGAACTCATCGTCTCAGGAGGCATGTGAAATTTTTCCTCCTCCTCTTTATTCTTTTTGTTTCAATCAGTGCCGAGGCCACAAGAAGACCCTATAAAATCCTGATCATCGCTGATGCGGCTTCCGTAACGAGTGCCAATGCCTATCGGACTTATCTGATGAATAAGCGTCCGTTCAGTCGAATGAATAGCGAAGATCTTCAGATTGAAGTTCAATCAGTTCCTCCTGCCGATATGGCCTGTACCAATCCAGGCGGCGTGAATAATCGCCTCATCAATTGCAACAACGACAATCTTCGCAATCTGCGCAGAGACGCCAATGCCAACCTCGCGGTTGCCTTTACATCAACTGCGACCGGTGGCGCCGGTGGTGAAATTCCGATCGCTACCAGTAACTTCGCTGATTATCCGATCGCAACTATGTTCCATGAGATGCTTCACAATTATGGGTTCGCGGATGAGTATGACTACACTACCGAAACGGAATATCAGGCCTTCTGTACTCCTCCGCGAAACAGTCCGAA
>JAYVHR010000296.1:0-5182 GCA_043771075.1 Bacteriovoracaceae bacterium | reverse complement strand
TGGACAGTGAGCTTCCAGCATGGGCAACCTTCGCAGGAAGTCTCGTGTTCGAACTTTCCCAATGGGAAATTCTCTTCCGGAAGAAAGAAGCTTCAGCTTGAAACTCATTCCTGTTTCTCTGGTTCTCTTTTATCGTCAGCCGGGGCCTGAAGTCCTGGAAGTATGGGTTCAGACCAGAACGGATGATGGAATTTATCACGGTCTCCTGGAATTTCCCGGGGGCGGGATAGAGCAGGGGGAAACTCCGCTCGTGGCCGCTGTTCGCGAAGTCATGGAAGAAGTTGGATTAAATATTAATCCGGATCATGGAAAGTTTATGGGGATTTACCGGAGAACGATGCCGGAAAAAGCCATCCTCCTGTATCTTCACCTGTTTCCCCCAGCTCCGGGACTCGATGAGAAAGGCCAATGGCTGAAGATCACCCGGGAAAATCTCAGCTCTCCCTATGAAGGAAAGATTCCGCAGCCTAATCACCAGATGATTGATGATCTTTATCGTTACCTATATGATGAGCGCCTATGAACAGCGTTACTCAGGTCGTCTTCCAGGCATTTTTACTCGCTTTCGCATTTGGTACCCAGATGTTTTCACCTGTCGTGAATACGCGTCTGACAGGAGTGGGTTTTTTTAAACTCGGTACATCCATCGTGCTTGGTTCTCTGGTTCTCGCTTTGGGGGTTTCCTATTCCATGGAACCGGGACTTAACCAACTTCAATGGATTTGCTATGGGGTGCTGATTGTTACCAACATAATCACTTTTATTTTCCACAAGGATGAGAAGAGTCTCCTGATGTGGATCATCTACGGGACACAGCTTCTTCTTTTTCTTGCGCTGACATTTATGACCTATCAGCATAACCCACTGTGGATAAATTTCTTTCTGAGCTCAATGGCACTTTTGGGCATCAGTAATTTCGCCATGATCCTCGGACATTATTATCTCGTGACTCCAAGGCTTTCCGAAGAGCCATTAATTTATTGTCTCTTTATTTTCTGGATCGTGATTTTTCTCAAGATGGCTTCATCGATTTCGATTCTTTCTTCAGTGGGCGCGGGTTACCTCGCAGAAAATACCATGCTGGGTGATGGATACATGTATAACTGGCTTTTCATATCCATGCGCTGGCTCTGGGGTTATGTCGCTCCTTTAATCCTCAGTTTTTTTACATTTCGTTTATGTAAGCTTCGCTCTCTTCAAAGTGCCACCGGTGTTCTTTATATCGTGGAGTTCTTTGTGATCGTGGGTGAACTCATTTCAGTCTATCTCATGACCAAACACGGATTACCTGTATGATGGAAGTTCAGATTACCTGTCCCTCTTGCCAGTCATCAGTGGAAGTACTTCCTAATCATCTGGCATCAAGGGTTGATTGCGATATTTGCAAGTACGTGATCGATGTAAAATTCACAAAAGAGCATGAAGAGGGAATTCTCAAGGAATGTCCCGTTTGTTCGCGGATGGATTTTTATAAGCAAAAAGATTTCAACCGCAAGATCGGGGTGATTCTTTTCGTTATTGCGGCGATTTTGAGTATCTGGACTTATGGCCTTTCACTTGTCGTACTTTACCTCCTGGATCTGTTTCTCTTCCGGAGACTTGCGATGGTGACCATTTGTTACAAATGCCAGACTAACTTCCGAAAGTTAAAAAACATCATGGAAATCAGGGATTTTGATCACGAAATGAACGATCGAATCGTGTATTCCGATCATGATTTTAAGGGCAAGCCGCTATCTCATTAATAACCCGGCGTCTAAATAAATAGCATTGTAAGAGCGTTCGTCTTTTAAAATTGGACGTGTTATAATTCAGCTACTCGTTTTTATTAATAACAGGAGTTTAGCCTTATAGAACCCCCGTCTGAACCCACCCGGTTCGTTCACTTGAAATTGAATTTTCCATCACCCATTCAGCGTAACCGGTACTCACTATGAGCAAGGATCAGGAATATCTCATCCTCTTCGTATCGCTCTGTTTGTCCGCATTCTTTTCCGGGGCGGAAGCAGCACTCTTGTCTCTTCCTCACGAAAAGGCCAAACAGCGGGCCGATGAACACGGATTTGATTCATGGGCGATGAACAAGTGGTTAACTAAACCGAATGATATCCTCACGACAATTCTCGTAGGGAATAACTTTGTTAATATTCTCATCGCTTCACTATCGGCTGCCATTACGGAAAGATATTTTTCCAACGATGCACTCGCAATCAGCGTCGGTATCACAACTTTGATCATTCTTGTCTTTGGTGAGATTGCACCTAAGACTCTTGGCCGGGGGAGAGCAGAAAATTTCGCTCCTTATGCCATCATGGTTCTCGTTGGTTTCTACTATGCCCTTTATCCAGTCGTGAAATTTTTTGTCAAAATTATCCATCTTGTTCTGGGAGAGAACGCTACCGTTCGCGGGCGTCTCGTTACGAAAGATGATATTGAAATCATGGTAGAGATGGCGGAAGAAGAAAAAAGTATGGATTCCAAACAGATTGATCTGTTGAACTCCATCCTGGAATTCCCTTCGATCAAAGTAAAAGATATCATGGTGCCACGTACGGGAATTGAAGCTATCAAGGGATCTGCCCAGTTCCAGGATGTGATTCGCACAGTCCGGGATGTCGCCCATTCACGCTACCCGGTTTACGATGAAGATCTTGATGATGTTCTCGGATTTCTTCACGTGAAAGATCTCGCTTTCATGAATACCGATGAGCAGAGAAACTTTGATGTTACCAAATATCTTAAGCCTCCATTCTTTGTTTATGAGCACATGAAGATCCAGGCGGTCTTCGATCACATGAACCGTAAGAAAGTTCACCTTGCTCTCGTGAAAGATGAGAATGGAATTGTGGTGGGAATGCTGACTCTGGAAGACATCATGGAAGAAATCTTCGGAGAAATCCAGGATGAGCATGATGATGAGCAGGATTTAATTCCGGGAATTGAGAGCGAGGAAGGTGTCATGGTTCCTTCAACCATTTCCCTTCGCGATCTTTATAATGAATACGATATCGAGATTCCCCTCAATGATAACTATTCAACTCTCAATGGCTTCCTGATGGAACAACTGGGTAACAGTTTTCCCAAGAAGGGCCACATCATTATCTGGGATGGATATTCCTTCGAACTTCTTAAAGTGAAGAACTACGAGATTAAAGAAGTTAAGATCAAATCGACCAATGGAGATCACCTCCGCGAGAAAAATCAGGAAAAAGAAACTGCTGATCATCAGAAAACTTTCGGCGCCAAGTAAACATGGAGCCGCGAGTTTATCCTGTCTGTGTGATTGGTGGCGGGTCTGCGGGTATCATGGCAGTCCTACGCACTGTGCTCAACAATGACGATTGTCTTTTCCTTCCCGGCACAGCTAAAGATAAAAAGAAATCCCGCGCACTTTGGGTGAGAAAAGTTGAGAATATGCCCGCGCATTTCAATTATAAGCGCGGCATTGAAGAACCCAATGCCGAAACTCTGAAGTGGATCAGTGAATCTGACTTTAAAGGCCGGCTTCATCTTCTGAAGAACACCGGTGCCACTTCACTTAAAAAAGAAAACGATCATTTTAAAATTACTGACTCGAAGGGTGAAACTTATCTCGCAAAATATGTGATCCTTTGTACCGGCGTGATGGATATCCAGCCGGTAATCAAAGGAAGCATTGAAACTGTTTTTGATTATGCCAACGCCCAGACAATAGACTATTGCCTCATCTGTGATGGACATCATGTCCTCGGGAAAAGAACCGGAGTCATTGGACACACGAACTCAGCAGCATGGGTTGCTATCCTTCTCCACGAGCGCTATCGGCCGGAAACATTAACCATTCTTACGAATGGTGAACCGACTTCCTTTGCCGAAGATACCTCAAAACTGATAAAGGCTTATAACATTCAGGTGGAAACATCTGCAGTGAAAGAAGTTCAGGGCGAAGAGAAAGGGAAAATACTTAGAGGCTTTGAACTTGAGAACGGAAAAACTATTTCCACTGATATCACTTTCGTTTCACTCGGCATGATTGTTTACAATGAACTCGCTATCGATGCTGGTGCAGAAATTGATGAACGAGGATTTGTGAAAACCGATGATGTGGGACTAACGAATATTCCTGGTCTTTATATCGCCGGAGATCTCCGCGCGAATTCAAAAAAACAAATCTACACAGCATGGGATGAATCCGTGAATTCCGCCAATGCGATTAACATGAAGCTGCGCCAGGAAAGACGGCCGAAACTCTAAAGTTTGATTTTTATTTGATTGGTTTAAAACAGAGATCGCCATTTACCTTCGCCCGACACGCCAGACGAATCGTCTTACCTTCCAGAAAATCTTTTCCACGTTTCTCCGCGAATTCTTCTTTCAGTGATTCGAGCGTATTGGATTCAATAACTCCAGCTGGCTGGAGATTTTCTTTTCCTGAGATGACTTCAATCCGGCAGGCACCACAGGAACCTGCTAAACATCCGTGAGGAAGATCTTCGCCTTGATCGAAAAGAGAGTCATAAAGAATGCCTCCTTCTTTCACTTCGAAAACTTTTTCTGTGCCATCAATTGACACTCTGGGCATAGGATTCCGCCTTGTCAAATTCGCGCCTATTTAAGAAACTTTGGAACAATTTAAGTCTAACCTAAGTCAAAAATGCGGTCATCCCGAAAAGGATGCCGATCGGAGATACACATGCAGACTCTTGAAAAAATGTACTCAATGGGACACGAACAGGTCGTATTCTTCCAGGATAAGACTTGCGGGTTGAAGGCCATAGTTGCCATTCACGATACGACATTGGGTCCAGCCCTCGGCGGAACCCGGATGTGGCCGTATGCCAGTGAAGAAGAGGCTCTCATCGATGTGCTCCGTCTTTCAAAGGGTATGACTTACAAAGCGGCAGTCTCGGGATTGAATCTTGGAGGTGGTAAAGCAGTTATCATCGGTGACCCGAGAAAAGATAAATCAGAAGCTCTCTTCCGTGCTTTCGGAAGGTTTATTGAATCACTCAATGGTCGCTACATTACGGCCGAAGACGTGAACATCAACGTTGATGATATTGAGCATATTTTTGCTGAGACCAATTTCGTGACGGGAGTGGCCCAGCAGTACGGCGGATCAGGAAATCCTGCTCCCTATACAGCTCTGGGAGTTTTTCGCGGAATCGAAGCGTCTGTTACAAAAGCATTTGGTTCAAGAAAC
>JAYVHR010000295.1:0-2990 GCA_043771075.1 Bacteriovoracaceae bacterium | reverse complement strand
CTATGAAAAGGGAGCTCCGGCTCCCTTTTTTTATTTCCACTCTACTCAGTTATTAAACTTTCCGGCATCCATCTTGCTATATCTTCCTCAGGTAAATCTACCGAGGAGAAATTATGTTCAGTTCACTTATGTTTATTGGCCTCTGCGCCGGCGTCTACTGGGGAATTTCCCAGAGAATGAAAACAAAACGAATTTCCTAGGGAGGGAGAATGAAAACTCTATTACTCATGGGACTCGCTTTGAGTCTCAATGCTTTTTCTGAAACAGGTACCGGATCAAGTTCACAAGGTTCGGGCTATGCACCTAACAATGGCACTGCTCAACCGGGAAATCCGGGAACGTACACCACACCAAATGCAGGACTTGGGAAAGCGGCTCCTTCTACAAGTGGTGTTGGGACTGATGTAAATGGGGCGGGAACAATGGGATCCGGCTCTTCCGTGACTGGATCAGATTCTACGACCACTATTCAGAGTGGTAATGCAGATCCTAATACAGAGGCGAATGAAAATCTCGAACGCTCCAACACCAGTGCTACTCCCATTCCATCAGACACAACTCTGCAGAACGGGAAAACGCAAACTGGGCCATATAAGACTTCGGGAAATAAACAATCTCAGGAGTCAGAGGAAGAGGAGCTTGATTATCGCGCGCTGGAAGGTGTGGATCATGACGACCAAAATGCCTCTGAGAATCAGTAAGTTAAAGTTCATGGGTCCTTCCGCCGATAAGATTGGCGGGAGGGTCTATGAAATATCTCATTCTTATCATTATGGTTTCAGGTCAGGTCTTTGCAGCTGACAAGCTTCAGGACTTCAATAAGAAGCTCATGGAGAATTTTGATAAAGATATCAAGACCGGCAACGATCTTTCTATGAAGAAAGAGCGGAATCCTTCCCGGGGACCGGCGTCTGTGGCCCCCGAGATTGATTTACAAAATGTTGAAGAAGAAAAGAAGATCGACAAGAGCGTTCGTCAAACCGGTCACAGAGACTGGTAAGAATTACATCGACAAAAATTTAGAAAACAGATCGATTGGTAACGGGAAGAAGGTAGCCTTCGCTCCGCCTGCAATTGAAATCTCTCTCATCGTTTCAAGGTAGCGAAGTGTGATCGCATGTTTCTCTCCTCCGAGGACCCGCGCAGCTTCCGCAAGTTTCTGAGATGCCTCAAATTCACCCTGAGCAGAAATAATCTTCGCACGTTTCTCTCTCTCCGCTTCGGCCTGTTTCGCCATAGCTCTCTGCATGTCGAGTGGAAGATCGATGGCCTTCACTTCAACGTTAGTGACCTTGATTCCCCATGGCTCAGTCACCTCATCAAGAATTTCCTGAAGTTTCATGTTGATCTTGTCACGATGACTGAGAATTTCATCGAGGTCATATTGACCGATCACCGAACGAAGTGTCGTTTGGGCAATCTGTGACGTCGCATGATAGTAATTCTCAACAGTGATGATTGCATGTTCAGGATTACTCACCTTGAAATAAACAACACCGTTCACTTTGAGAGTCACGTTGTCTTTCGAAATAATATCCTGAGAAGGGACATCCATCGTTACGAGACGAAGATCAACCTTCATCATTTTTTCAAGACCAGGAATAAGGATGATCAGTCCAGGGCCGCGAATTCCACCGAATTTACCGAGACGAAATACTACTCCGCGTTCGTATTCGTTGAGGATTTTGAAAGTGCTGAATAAGATCAGCGCTCCAAAGATGACAAAGGGAAGAAATGTGAACATGGAGACTCCTTAGGTAGTCTTTTTCTTTATTTTAAGAATGAGTTGCTTACTGTCTGCTTCAAGAACCGAAATCTGATCACCAATCACAATACTTTCGTCACCGATGGCATTCCAGATTTCTCCGCGCACTTTGACCTGATAATGAGACTTGTTCATTCCCATCACCACACCATCTGAATTGAGAGGGACAAAGAAATTAGTGGTCGATTTAAATTTCCTCGCATCCTTCAGAACATACCAGGTGAGAAAGCCCATTGGGATAAGAATCCCGAGGAAGGTCGAGATAATGATGGGATACTCGATACTGATAAATCCCTCTTCTCCATGAAAGAGAAAGAGTGATCCCATCCCAAAAGCACTGAGCCCGGCAATACCAAGAAGCCCGTAGCTTGTGACATACATTTCGAGAATGAGGCAGACGACTCCGACCAGTATGAGTCCAAAGGCTCCCCAGTTAAGCGGCAGAACCTGAAAGGCAATGGCCGCGAGGACGAGAAAGCTTGCGCCGAATGCACCGGCAATATAACCACCAGGTGCGTGCAGTTCGAAATAAATCAGGGCAGCACCCAGGAGAAAAAGAAAATAGGCGGTGGAAGGATTGGTCAGAACTTCGAGGAGCATCTGGCCCGTTGAAGGTTCGATGATTTTTACCGGGGTATTTTCAGGAATTGAGAGAACCTGTTCTGTTCCATTCGCTTTCCATGTTTTTCCGCGAAGTGTCCCGAGGATTGCGGCTTCGTCTTTCACAATTCCATCGATGATTTTGAGATCGAGAGCTTCTTTGTCCGTAAAAGATTTTGCGTCAGTGATCATTTCCTCAAAAGGAGCGGCCGGACGACCTCTGATTTGAGAAAGCGATCTCACTGTTGCCGTGAGATCATTCATGGCCTTTTTTCTTCCATCGCTTTCTTTCAGGTCTTCACCCAAGCCTACAGGTGTTGCAGCTCCCATATTAGTTCCGGGAGACATGAATATGAAATGAGCCCCTGAAGCAATAATCGAACCTGCACTAGCTGCTGAAGCTCCTTCCGGAGTAACCCACACAACAACCGGATGATTGCCTTTAGAAAATAGAGAGATGATATCTTTAGTCGTGCTGACGAGACCACCCGGAGTATTCATCCTGATAATAGTCAGGCGATGCTCTGAAGATTTTCCCAACTGGGCAGCAAGATAATCAAAAGTGGCAGGAGTAATGGCCGACTTGATCGACAAAACTCTCACCTCTTTTATTTCGTAAGTAGTT
>JAYVHR010000294.1:0-6146 GCA_043771075.1 Bacteriovoracaceae bacterium | reverse complement strand
GGCCAGATTTTTACTTCCGGTGTTCTGGAAGACCCTATGTACATGAGCTGGGTCATGAAAAACATCCGCACGTTTGACGATTTCATGAAACTTCCCAGTGATGAAATTGAAAAAGTTCTCGCGTCCCAGGAAAATATCCTCAACGTTTTTGTCCGCGCTCTCGATGATGGCCAGGCCAGTGGTTCCATCCTCGAGGGAATAATTCCTAAACTCATGTCGAAAATCCGCGATGAGCTTGAGTACGCGAAGGATGTCTCTCCTGATGCCAAAATTTCGGCCCGCAGTCACATCATGAAAGTCGCCCGCAAACTCCAGAGTACCGAAGAGATCATGGGATTCCGCTGGCAGCTTCCTCCGATGGAAGTTTTCTATGCGAAAACCTACCGGGACGGGCTCACCGAAATCTGTTTTGATTCAGGAGTCATGGCCGCGAAGGGCATGATGGAAAAAAACAAGCGCCTGGGACCGTGGGTTCATTACTATGACAACGGACGGATGCTCGCTCAGGGTGATTATCTCGAGGGTCTCAAAGAAGGAAACTGGATTTTTTATTACAGTAACGGCAAAGAGCGCGCGAAGGGGAAATACTTTGCGGATCAGCGCCATGGACTGTGGAAGGAATGGGATCGGGAAGGCGTCATCGCAGAAGTCGAATACAAAGACGGCGTAAAATCCTAGTCGTCTTCGAGATTCACATCGTCGGAAATTCTCACACCATTCACAATTCGCTCTGACTTTTCTTCGATAAAATCAAACTGCATTTTTTCAGTGCCTTCAAAATTATCTTCAAACGCAATGGTGATGGTTCTTGGTGAAACTTCCATGAGTGAAGTCAGGTAATAATCTTTGCCGAATAACTGCTGGGCCTGAGTTTCATCTGAAACGTGACGGAAGTCGGTCTCGTCAATCAGGGGATTGTGCGAAGTATTTTTTACGATGATCGCACCCTGGATTTTTTCTTTCGGAAGGTCTTTGGTCACTCCCCAGGTGGTGAGGGGAAAATAGTCGAGATGGAACGTTGAGTTTCCATAGGCGAGGCGCCTCGGGACAATCAAGCGGGCGAGAAATTTTCTCGTTGTTTCGTCCTTGGCCTTCCAGGCGAGTTTTTCCGCGAGGATCGTGTCCTCGATGCGGATAATGTAATGGCCGGGATGCTTAGTGGAACGAAAGAGAATGTATTGGAAAGCGATGGAGAACAGAGTGAAGAGCTTCTGTTGATCAAAATGAATGTGCGAGGCCGGAGACTCAACTAAGGTTTTAACGGCCTCGTAGAGGGTTGATTTATCTAAGTCCTTCTTACTATTCATTACGAGAATTTCACCGAAAAATGAGCTTTTGGCAATAAGCAAAAAGCACCCGTAAGTATGGGAAAGCAATTGACGAAACTTAGGCCCCTCCATTATGATGCAGACTAAAATTTTACCCCAGTTTAAACATCAAACTTTTGGAGTTCAGATGGCCATCGACAAAACTCTGGCAAAGACCAGAAACATTGGGATTTCCGCCCACATCGATTCAGGAAAAACGACACTTTCTGAGCGTATTCTTTTTTATTGCGACAAGATCCACAAGATCGAAGACGTTAAGGGCGGCGGCGCCGGAGCAACCATGGATCACATGGAACTCGAGAAAGAAAAAGGGATCACCATTACTTCTGCAGCTACGACTGTGGAGTGGACTGGAGTCGACGAAAAAGGAATTACCTTCGCTGAAGGTGATCAGAAAGAAATCAAAATTAACTTGATCGATACTCCGGGCCACGTGGACTTTACAGTTGAAGTTGAGCGTTCTCTGCGCGTTCTCGACGGAGCGATTCTCGTTCTTTGTTCGGTTGCAGGAGTTCAGTCTCAGTCAATCACTGTCGACAGACAGATGAAGCGCTACCGCGTTCCACGTCTCGCGTTCCTCAACAAGATGGACCGTATGGGTGCGAACCCTTACAACGGAGTAAAAGCTCTCCGCGAAAAACTGAACCACAACGCAGTTCTCATGCAGATTCCTATCGGAGCTGAAGAGAACTACAAAGGTTGCGTCGACCTTATCGTCATGAAGGCTTACTACTTCGACGGCGAAAACGGCGAGATCGTTCGTGAAGAAGCAATTCCTGCTGAACTTCAGGATCAGGCCGAAAAAGCACGCGAAGAAATGCTTGATACAATTTCAGCTTTCGATGACGCTATGATGGAAGACATCATTGAAGGTCGCGAAGTCTCTGAAGAAGCTGTTCACCGTGCAATCCGCACTGGTGTTAATAATCTCAAGTTCACTCCAGTGTTCATGGGTTCAGCTTTCAAGAACAAAGGCGTGCAGCTTCTTCTCAATGCAATTGCCCGTTACCTCCCGTCTCCGGTTACTTGCGAGAAGCCAAAGGCGATCGATTCAACTACTGGGACGAAGATTGATCTTCAGCCAGATAGAGATATGCCACTTATTTGTATGGCGTTCAAAATCACTGACGAGCAGTTCGGTCAGCTGACTTATACGCGTATTTACCAGGGGACACTCAACAAGGGTGACACTCTGATCAATACTCGTACGAAGAAGAGAGTTCGTATCGGCCGTATCGTGCGCATGCACGCTAACGATCGCGCGAATATTGATTCTGCAAGTGCTGGTGACATCATCGCGATGATCGGTGTTGACTGTGCTTCCGGGGATACGTTCACAGCTGAAGACGGAAACGTAGATCACCTGTCTTGCGAAGGAATGCACCTTCCGATTCCGGTTATCGAGCTTTCCATCAAAGCGAAAGATAAAGAAATGCAGGCGCGTATGTCTAAAGGACTTCAGCGCTTCATCAAAGAAGATCCAACATTCCACCTTTTCACAGACGAAGAGTCTGGGGAAACACGTATTGCAGGAATGGGAGAGCTTCACCTTGAGATTTATGTTGAGCGTTTAAAGCGTGAGTATAAAGCTGAAGTTGAAATCGGTGCTCCACAGGTTAACTACCGCGAAACAATTCGCGGAGAAGCACGCCTCGAGTATACCCATAAGAAGCAAACGGGTGGTTCTGGTCAGTTCGCAAAAGTTGCCGGGAAAATCCGTCAGCTTACTGCTGACAGAAAAGAGCGCGAAGATCAGGTCTTCCGTTTTGTTAACGAGATTAAGGGTGGTGTAATTCCAAACGAATTCATCCCTTCTTGTGACAAAGGATTCAACGACGTTATGAACAAGGGGCCACTCGCTGCGTTCCCGGTGATTGATGTTGAAGCATTCCTCCAGGACGGTCAGTACCATGACGTCGATTCATCAGATATGGCGTTCCGAATTGCGGCCCGTATGGCGATGAGAGATGCGATCAAGAATGCTAACCCGGTTATCCTTGAGCCGATCATGAAAGTTGAAGTAGAAACTCCGCAAGAATTCCAGGGATTCGTTATCGGAGATCTTTCTTCACGTCGTGGTGTAATCCTCGGATCTGAAACGACTGATACTGGTGACGCTGTAATCAACGCTCACGTTCCACTTTCAGAAATGTTCGGATACGCAACGGTTCTCCGTTCAGGTACAGCTGGTAAAGCTGGTTACTCGATGGAGTTCGCGAAATACGAACAGTGTCCTTCTCATGTTCAGGAGAAGGTCATTGCGGCCAGAAAAGACAAAGTTAACGAAAGAGCTGAATAAGCAAAAAAAGGGTCGCGTCAGCGGCCCTTTTTTTTGGTCTTTTTTTTATATTACTTACAGAGGGCCGTTACTTTTTTCGCGAGAACTTTGTTTCTTACGCTGACTTTTGCTTTCTCTTTATCCGTTCCCGTAATGTTCCAGATAATGCCACTTTCTCTGCTCGCCATGATCTCAGGAAGCTTCTTACAAAGTTCGGAGAGATCATCTCCTTCTTCGCAGGCCTGGGTAATATTTCCGAGATTTCCTTCTTCGCGATCAAGCCATGAAAGAACAGTCTTGGATGAAACCGGCAGGCGGTTCATCGCTTCCGTAATAAGTTCTCCGTCACCAACTGCGAGACGAATGGCCCCGCCACAAGTGATATTGGCGAAGGCAGACGTCGATAAAAACAGTGATAGAACGATAAGGCTTTTCATAATTTCTCCGGGTTATAAGAGGGAAGTACCCCATACCCGGATTTCTCACCATCATCTGTGTAATCATTTCTCATTTACAGAGGCTTACGGACGTATTAGTTTCGCTAATACATAACTTAAGGCATCAATATGATTGAAACCTCATCCCTTCAGGTCCTGATTGCACTTTCCCATAACGAGAATATCTCGAAAGCGGCAGAAGAACTGAACGTCACCCAGAGTGCGGTTTCTCAGGCGTTGAAAAACCTCGAGGGAAAAGTGGGGTTTCCCATCGTGGCCCGTCAGGGAAAATCAGTCGCCTTGACTGAAAATGGTATGAGACTCGCTAAAGTGGCCAAGCAGTACTTTAAGCGGATTGAAGAAACGATTGAGCAGATTCACCTTGAAAATAATGAGATCAAAGGAAAAGTTCACGTTGGATCACTCTATGGTCTCGGGAAAACGTGGCTCTCGTCGCGGATGCTGGATTTTCTTGAATCCTATCCGGAGCTCGAAGTAAGACTCTCGATGGATTTCCCGGAGAACATCATCAAGAAATTTGAGCAGCATGAAATCGACTGCCTCATTATGCCGGAGCATCTGGTGCCGGCGTTTGCGGATAAAAAAGACCTGCATGATGAACACACGACACTTGTGTTCGGCAGTAAGTACGACATCACTTCGAAAACTGATCTCAAAGAAATTCTCTCTCATCAGATTATTTTTTACGAAAACAACGATCCCAATTTCTACCGTTGGTGCCGTGAGAAGTTCGGCGTCGTACCAAGAAACATCAAGCCACGTCTGGTGGTGAACTCATTCGGGCAGATGCTTCAGGCCGTGAATGAGAATCTGGGAATTGCAGTTGTGCCGACTCACGTTCTCAAGCGCTCACACTTAAAAGACAAAGTGCGGACGGCGGGGAAGGACTTTGAAGTTTTCAGCAACAAGGTTTCGTTTGCTTTTCATCCGGACGAAGCTCAGTCTTACAAAATCAAAGAGCTCTATAAATTCCTACTCGAAGTCACAAAAGATCTTTAGGTTTGCGGCGCCGTCGGGGACGCCTAGTGAAAGCTTTGCGTTACCTGATTTGCTTTTTGATAGACTCAACCAGGTCTTTTGATTCTTTGAGGCTGAGTTGATTCCTGACGTCTCTGACAAGTTTAATGGCCTCGATCAAATTTCCCTCGCGGATATTATAAGCGATGGCATTGTTCTGAGAAACAGAGGCGTCGCGAAGATGTTGGCGAACGCACTCCATGTCTTCAGGTCTCGCGGTCGGAAGCCGGTTCATATCCGTCTTTTTTACAGAACCTTTGAATTTCTGGAAAAAAATCAAAACCAGAATACCGGTAACGAGAGCGGAAAGAAGTTCTGTGTTGGTCATTGGTTTCCTTAAAAGAGAATGTTCCAGATGCTGATGATATTATCTTTCATGGGAAAGAAAACTTTTGTGACGATCTGCCGCTCTTCTCGCTTCCAGTAGAAGTTTTCAGCGGCCGGATACACATAACCAAATTGATAGCTGGTGGGATTAGAGTGCTTCTTGAATAGAGGCAGGTCCGGATAGTTTGTGGGAAGGGGCATGAGCGAAGCAATGAGGGCACTGGCCGCGCGACGGGCGTCCTTGGCAGAATCGATATCTTCTTTTTTCTCACGTAATAAAAACTTCCGGATGCCGAGGGCGTGGATGTGCCGAAGCTTGGTCACTTCGAGAAGAGTCTTCAGTTCCACGTTTTTGATACCTTCGACCGATGGCCACTGGAGAAACCCTTCTTCGAGAAGTTCAATTTCTTTCTTGAGAGCGCGGCGGGAATCGTAAAGTTCCTTCATGGTTTTCCGGTCATGGATCCGGTGAGTGGAGTTGATCTCATCCTGAAGATTCGCGGAACTGAGCATCGAGATCAGTCCCTTTTGCTTAAACCACTCGTACTGAAATTTCATGTGCTCCTGCCAGAGCCCTGCGGGTTCATCGAGAAGTTTCAAACCGATTAATGGATCGAAAGCGTAATCGAGATCAATCACGAGAGCATTGTTCCAGTCATACAGCCAGCCGCCCAGGGCATGGCCGGTGGTGAAGTTGAGATTTCCTTCGACATTATTCTGGTAAAGGAAAGCGATGTC
>JAYVHR010000293.1:0-3951 GCA_043771075.1 Bacteriovoracaceae bacterium | reverse complement strand
CGATGTTATCGGTGCTGATGCTTTCCACGGAACACATGTTTCCGGATCAATAGCTGCTAACCGTGCAAACGCTATCGGTATCAAAGGTGTGGCTTCACGCGTGAAGATCATGGCCGTGAGAGTTGTTCCGAATGGTGATGAGCGCGATAAAGATGTAGCGAACGGAATCCGTTATGCTGTTGATAACGGTGCCCGCATCATCAATATGTCTTTCGGTAAGGCATATTCTCCTTACAAGCGTGTTGTTGATGAAGCCGTGAAATATGCTGAGTCGAAGGGTGTTCTTCTCGTTCACGCTGCCGGTAACGATTCTAAGAACAATGACCTTATTCCAAGCTTTCCAAGTAAAGTTGCCCGTGCTGACGGAGCTGAAGCTGCAAACTGGCTTGAGATCTGTGCTACTTCTTTCCAGAAAGGTCTCGCACTTCCGGCAACATTCACAAACTTCGGTAAGAAGACGGTAGATTTCTGTGCTCCTGGTGTTGATATCCTTTCAACAACTCCGGATAACAATTATCAACTCGCTTCAGGAACTTCGATGGCAACTCCGACAACTGCTGGTGTTGCTGCTCTCGTTCTTTCGCATAACCCGGGTCTCGATGCAGAAAGTTTAAAGAACCTTCTTCACGATACTTCCCGTCGTTATCCGTCTCTGATGGTGAACGTTCCAGGTACGGCGAATCCGATTCTTTTCGGAAAGCTCTCTCACTCTGGTTCGATTGTTGATGCCTTTGAAGCTATTAAAGCCTCGAAATAATTAACTTCGAGGGGGAGAAATCCCCCTCTTTTCCTACACTTGTAAATCTTTAGGTAAAGCTTAACTCTTTCCTGCCCGATACGCTCAACTATGAGGTATCTGTCGCTTTTCCTCTTAATTTTATTGGTCTCATGCGCTCAACTTCAGGAGCGACATGATCGCCCGAATCGTGCGCCTTCTTCGGAAGCCGAAATTCTTCGTTATGGTGATCACGAGGCCACATTGAGTGTTGTGAAGCAATTTCCTCCGAAGCATGAGGAGAAATTCACGCGCTACTTTTTTTACGTAGAACTAAAAGAGATGAGTGGCTCATACATCGATCGCGATCTTCATGAATTCGTCGTTAAAGACAAAAAGAATATTCTCCCGGTAAAAGTCGAAAGAGTTTTGCGCGGAAGATATTATGTCATTCTTGATTCTGATAAGAATCTCTCAATGGCTTCTCTTGATTTCTATATCGCAGGATTAAAACTTCGGGAAAGTTTTCAGCTCGGTTTGAAAGCCGCACATCCTAAGCATACGAAGATTCAGAAAATTAAGATGAAGAGTTCTTACGCAAAACTAGAACTTCATCTGAAAGATAAAAACGGGAAACCGGTAGAGGCCCCTGAACCCCCGGAAATCATCATCAATGAGACCGATGTCGAGGTCACCAAACTTGAGCATATGGGCAATGGAATCTGGCAAATCCGCCTTAGATATCCCATGGGGAATCAACTTTTCTATATTTCGGTCCGCTCCTATGGCGTGGATTTTAAGAATCTCTTTCGTTTCCAATACATCGATCAGCAGTAAGGTAGATTTTCCTCTCTCATCCTAGTAAGATGAGACGAACTTTCTAAGGAAATTACCATGCGCATCAATACCCCTGTAACAGAGGCCACTGAAGTGAATTCCAAACGCAATCCCGCTTATGACAAAAAGCTCGATCTCATCAAAAAACACAAGCTCGAAAAAGCTGATCTGAAATGGTTCCTTCACAATATTTTTGTATCCCGTAAAACTGACGATGCAGAAATCTCGATGAAGAAGCAGAACAAAGCTTTCTTCCAGATCTCAGGTGCCGGACATGAAGGTATACTGTCTGCGACAGCGAAAGTTCTGAAACCGAAGCACGATTATTTTATTCCTTATTACCGTGACCGCGCTCTTTGCATCGGTCTCGGTGTCACTCCTTACGAAATGCTTTGCCAGGCGAACGGAAACACCGGTGATACAGCTTCTCACGGTCGCCAGATGCCTGCGCACTGGGGAAATGTAAAACTCAATATCGTCTCAAAGTCATCTTGTACTGGAACGCAGTTTTTGCAAGCGGTTGGTGTCGCGGAAGCTGGTCTTCACTTAAAGAAAATGAAACTGAAAGATTCTCCGGTTTATCACGAACAGGAAATCGTTTACGTTTCCTGCGGTGACGGAACAACTTCACAGGGTGAATTCTGGGAAGGTCTCACTACTGCCTGCGTGAATAAATATCCGGTTCTTTTCATGGTGGAAGATAACGGTTACGCGATTTCTGTTCCTGTCCGCGTGCAAACTCCGGGTGCATCGATTTCCGTTGCTCTCGCAAACTTCCCAGGACTCAAGATCTTCAACTGTGACGGTAGCTGCCCGATTGAGTCTTACGACACAATGGTGGAAGCAGAGAAATATCTCCGCGCTGGAAAAGGCCCGGCACTCGTTCACGCGACTGTGACCCGTCCTTATTCGCATTCACTTTCTGATGATCACTCTTACTACAGAACGAAAGATGATCTCGCTGATGAATCATTCCGCGATGTCTTCAATTCATTCCCGCGCTTCCTGACCGACACTGGACTATTCACTTCAGACGAGACCAAAGCTGCTCTCGATGAAGCTTCGAAAGAAGTGAAAGAGGCGATGGGGAGAGCGCTTGAAACAGTGTGGCCTTCGAAAGACACGTACATGGATCATCTTTATTCCATGGAAGTTGACCCAGCTTCTTCAGCGTTTGAAACACAACCGAAGTTTTCCGGCAAAGATGATATTCCTCTCGCTTCAGCGATCAATATGACGTTGAAATCAGAAATCAAAAAGAATCCTCTCATGATGGTTTTCGGAGAGGATGTGGCGGATTTCACGGAAGTTGAAAAATACGAAAATCCTGACCTGAAAGGGAAGGGCGGCGTGTTCAAGGTTACTCACGGAGTTCAGAAAGCCGCACAACCGGGCCAGGTTTTCAATTCTCCGCTCGCAGAGGCAAACATCATTGGCCGCGCGATCGGTATGGCGATGAGAGGCTTAAAGCCAGTCGTGGAAATTCAGTTCTTCGATTACATCTGGACTGCTTACATGCAGCTGAAAAACGAAATGGCGACAACCCGTTATCGTTCAGGCGGTGATTTCAAGTGTCCGATGGTCGTGCGTGTTCCGATCGGAGGATATCTCCGTGGGGGAGCGATTTACCACTCACAATCCGGCGAATCACTTTTCACGCACACTCCTGGTATTCGTGTTGTTTATCCGTCAAATGCACTGGACGCGATCGGACTTCTTCGCACAGCGATTCGTTGTGACGATCCGGTTATCTTCCTGGAGCACAAACATCTCTATTATCAGGGCTATAACCGTTCAGCTGATCCGGGTGAGGATTACATGATCCCGTTCGGAAAAGCTCGCCTCGTTCGCGAAGGGAAGCATGCCACTGTGGTTTGTTGGGGTGCTCTTGTTCAGAAATCTGTGGAAGCGGCGAAAATCCTCGAGACCGAAGGTTTCTCAATCGAGATTCTAGATGCTCGTACGATTTCTCCATTCGACTATGAAGCTGTATTTAAATCTCTCAAGAAGACTAACCGTCTTCTCATCTGTCATGAAGAGCACAAGACTTCAGGCTATGCCGGCGAACTCGCGGCCCGCGTGAATGAAGAGTGCTTTGAAGCTCTCGATGCTCCGATCATGCGAGTGGCATCGAAAGACGTTCACGTGGCCTACTGTCCGGATCTCGAGGAAGTGATCCTTCCGCAGACGAGTGATGTGATTGAAGCTTTACGTAAACTAGTGAAATATTAGTCGTTTTTTAAGGCCCCTCCTCTGGAGGGGCTTTTTTTTGTCAAAGATTTTGACAGCACCCCTGTAATGTCGGTTATCAATCCCCCCTAAATTCCTTGATCACATAAAATCCAGAACATGAAGAACTTCCACCTCGCCGTGACTTATCCGGCGTATGTGCTGACTAC
>JAYVHR010000292.1:0-2317 GCA_043771075.1 Bacteriovoracaceae bacterium | reverse complement strand
TCTGAAGCGTTTAAGAACTCGCTTGAAGTTGTGAGAGAACCCATCACTGCCATCGCACTTCTGGGTGTAGCCTTTTATCATGACTGGCAACTCACGCTGATTATTTTTCTGGTCGCGCCCCTTTTTGTGATCACTTTCCACTACACCGGAAAAAGAATCAGAAAGTACGTGAAGCGGGCGCAGGAAGACACGGCCGAGATGACTCATATTGCAGGGGAAGCTCTCTCGGGACAAAAAATCATCAAGGCTTTCGGGCTCCGTGATTACATCATCTCGCGCTTTGAAAAAACGCAGGAAAAATTTATCTTTCACCGGACAAAATCCAATTCGGCAGAAGAACACTCTCATCCGTTGATTGAGCTTATTGGCTCGATTGCTTTTGGTGGCGTGATTATTTTTGCTCATCATCGGATTAATACCGGCGCACTTACTACCGGTGGTTTTATTTCCTTCGTCGCTGCTCTGGCGATGTTTATGGATCCGGTCAGACGATTCTCCAAGGCCAATGCCAAGATGAATCAGGCCCAGGCCGCTGCAGTGAGAATTTTCGGACTGCTCGATGTGGAAGAGGAAAAAGAAGAGCACCTCGCTGAACTTAAAGAATTCCGTTCTGACATCGAATTCAGAAACATTACTTTCTCCTACGGAGACGGCGATATCATTAAGAACTTCAGTCTCATCATCAAAAAAGGTGAGAAGGTTGGTCTGGTAGGGTTGTCCGGTTCAGGAAAATCCACTCTCGTGAGTCTTCTGCTTCGCCTTTATAACGTGAAGTCGGGAGAGATTCTGATCGATGGCGTGAATGTGAATCAGTATAGTCTCGCTTCGGTAAGAAAGGTCTTCGCTCTCGTGAGCCAGGATATTTTCCTTTTCAATGATACGGTCCGGGAAAATCTGGTCACGGGTGATATTCATACCGATGAAGAAATTCATCATGCCTTGGAAATTTCCTATGCCCGTGAGTTCATCAAGGATCTCCCGCAGGGGCTGGAAACAATTATTGGTGATCGCGGAATGAGACTTTCTGGTGGTCAAAGTCAGCGTCTCACCATCGCCCGTGCCTTTCTCAAGAATCGCGATGTGCTTCTGTTTGATGAAGCGACGTCTGCACTTGATAACGAGTCCGAGAAGATTGTCCAACAGGCCCTCGATCGGGTGGCAGGACACAAGACCGTTATTGCCGTTGCACACAGGCTTTCGACCCTTAAGGATTTCAACCGGATTGTTGTGATGAAAGACGGTGAGAAAATCGAAGAGGGAACACACGAAGAGCTCATCGCTAAGAATGGCGAATACAGGAAGCTCTATGAGCTCTCTCAGCGAAATTAGTCGGGAACTTGACTTAATTTCGGGTTCCTTAAATAATTAGGCATGCATACCCCTCAGCTTCTATTCTGGTCTACTTACTGGGGACTTCTCGCCTCTGAAGAATTGGGCGGAAACAAGTTTGAAATCCTGGGCTTTGAAAATATTTCTTCTTCCAATCAATCCCGTTCCGCATTTAATTTTCAGGGCGATGGCACTCTCTGGGGTTTTCTCCATGAAGGATCTCTCAAGGTCCATTCCAAAGATCTAAGCTGGGATGTAAGACCCTTGCAGTGGTTCTGCCTTCCCTACAAAAATGAAGTTGAGTTACGTCTTGCCTCCGGAAGTCGTATCTTTGTCATGAACTCTACCCGGCATAAGGGACTCGCATCTATGGGTGGTCCGGTCGAGACTGAAGGCAGGCTTCGTTATATCGATGGGTGCACCGATACAGTTCTCTACTCACCTCCGATGATCGGTGAGCCCTGCATGAATCTCCTTCATTTTCCTTCGGGTGTTGATCAGACTGAACATTATCACCCAAGTTTTCGCAGCGGAATTGTCTGCAGAGGAAAAGGCGTGTGCGTGAGTATCAGTGAAGATCCGCTTGAAGTTGGGACTATATTTTATCTTCCGCCGAAGATCAGGCACAAGTTCAGAACCAATAACCACTCCATGGATGTCATCAGTTTTCATCCTGACAGTGACTGGGGACCAACTCACGATATTCATCCGATGATTAACCGGACATGGGGAACTGATGGGACTGATGGAAATTAGTTCCGTTGTTTATTTTTTCTCTCTGAGCTTCATTCTTTTCGCTCTCGTGACTCTGATACTTTACTGGTCATCACCGCAGAGGATGAGAAATATCATCCTTCTCATTTCATCTTATGCCTTCTACAGCGCCTGGGATTTTCGTTTTCTCTCATTGGTCATTTTTTCCACAGCGGTTGATTATTTCGCCGCAAGGTTAATTGAAGATAATGAGAAAAAAAGAAAATTCTTCCTT
>JAYVHR010000291.1:0-13950 GCA_043771075.1 Bacteriovoracaceae bacterium | reverse complement strand
AATAAGCCGTGGGCGGTATCTCTCTTTGATGACAATGCCGGAGTCGTAAGATTCCGGGATGGGATCGATCTCTGTATTAAAGTGGAAACTCACAATTCTCCTTCCGCTCTGGATCCTTACGGTGGGGCCCTTACCGGAATTCTTGGCGTGAATCGTGACATCATGGGAACCGGTCTCGGTGCCCGTCCGGTCGCCAACACGGATGTTTTTTGTGTGGGAATGCCGGATGAAGATATGTTGCCCGCAGGGCTTCTCCATCCGAATGATATTTTGAAGGGAATCCATCGGGGAGTACAGGACGGTGGAAACAAAAGCGGAATCCCGACAGTAAACGGTGCCATTTATTTTGATGAATCATATTCCGGAAAACCTCTCGTCTATTGTGGGACAGTGGGTGTTCTTCCTCCTGATATTCAGGGCAGAGATGCCTGTAAAAAAGGTCAGCGCCCGGGAGATCTCGTCGTGATGGTCGGTGGAGCGGTCGGAATCGACGGCATTCACGGAGCAACGGCTTCATCACTCGTGATGGACAAGTCCACGACTCTTGGCATGGTTCAGATCGGAGATCCATTCACCCAGAAACGTGTCATGGATTTCCTGCTTGTGGCCCGTGATCGCCTTCTTTATAATTCGATCACTGATAACGGGGCCGGTGGTCTTTCTTCTTCGGTAGGTGAAATGTCCGGGGCTACCAACGGGGCGATACTCAATCTCGAAAAAGTTCCTCTGAAATATCCGGGTCTCATGCCGTGGCAGATTCTCGTTTCAGAATCCCAGGAGCGAATGACACTCTCTGTGCCTAAAGAAAACTGGGAAGCACTCGCTCAGCTTGCAGAGACCTATCAGGTAGAAGCTTCGGCCGTTGGTGAGTTCACTGACAACGGGAAATTTATCTGCCGCTTTCATGAAAAGACAGTGGGTGAGATTGATCTCGCATTCCTCCATGATGGACTTCCGAAGATGGAACTCAAGGCGCGCTTTGAAGGCCGCTACAAGACATGGAAGAAAAATCCAAAAACAAAAAATATCCCTGCAACGAATCACCGCGAGCTCATGCATGAGCTCCTGAATCATCCTGTGATTTCTTCCAAAGAAAAATGGATCAGACAGTACGATCATGAAGTCCAGGGAGGGACGGTCGTTAAGCCCATGGAGGGGCTATATTCCTCTGCTCCCAATAATGCCGGCGTCGTATGGTATGGCGCTCATGGAGTGGATGGTGTTGATGGATTTGCTGTGGCCTCGGGCCTTTGTCCTCATTTTTCGATCGACGATACCTACCTGATGACCCAAATGGCAGTGGATGAATCCGTCAGAAATATCATTTGTCACGGGGCCGATCCTGAGAAAGTCGCACTGGTGGATAATTTCTGCTGGCCCGATCCGACTCCCGGAGAAAAAAATCCTGATGCCGAATTCAAACTCGCCCAGCTCGTGAGAAGTTGCATGGCCTTGAAAGACATGATGGGAATCTATGGCATGCCTTTTGTTTCCGGCAAAGACTCGATGAAAAATGATTATCACGGCGAAGATGTGAAGATCAGCGTTCTTCCGACGCTTCTTGTGACTGCCCTTGGACATGTCCCTGACGTCAGAAACGTTCCCCGGTCGCAGGCTAAAAATGGCCAGCTTCTTTACCGCATCGGTCACCGGAATTACGAAAACTATTTTGGCCATTTTCTCCATAATCTCACTGAAATGAACCGCGATAACAAAAACATTTTCAACTGGAAGGGGATTCGATCTCTTTACACCACAATGTTTGAGGCCAACCGGAAAAATCTCATGACATGTGTGCATGATGTTTCCGAAGGCGGACTCATGGTGGCACTCTTTGAAACCCTCATGATGGATAAGCTTGGTATCTCTCTCAATATGACGGAAGGGATAAATGAAACGGCTTGGCTCTATTCAGAGCTTCCGGGACATTTTGTCGTGGCCGTCGACAGAAACAAGAAAGATGAATTTGAATCTCACTTTGCTTCTGAAGTCCGTGAGTTCCTCGGTGAGGCCAATACCAGTGGCCGCATCACCCTCAAGGGAGAAGAACTCTCTGTGCATGAGTTAACTAAAATCTGGAGGAAAGAATGAGAAAAGTACTTGTCCTCTCCGGTGATGGGATCAATTCAGAAAGAGAGCTCGGACGTGGCTTCAGTGAGCATGGTGCTGATGTCACTTATCAGCATGTGAATGAACTTCTGAAAAACCCTTCGGCACTCAAAAATTATCAGCTTCTCGCTCTTCCCGGTGGTTTCAGCTTCGGGGATGAGCTTCGCTCGGGAAAAATTCTCGCAGAAAAACTCCGCGATACTCTTTCGGAAGCTCTCACTCAGTTTTTAAAAGATGATGGTCGTGTCATCGGAATCTGCAACGGATTCCAGGTTCTCGCCCAATTGGGAGCTTTTGACCTGGATTCGGGAGAGAGAAGTTTTACTCTGGCCGAGAATAATCACGGGAAATTTATGGATAAGTGGGTGAGACTTACAATTTCCAGCAAAGCGCGCACTCTTTCTCCCTGGTTCCGTGAAATGGAGGGAAGTCTTTATCTTCCTGTCCGCCACAAAGAAGGACGTATCGTAGGCAACACCCGCAATATCAAACTGCCTTTTGCTCCTCTACAGTACGAGAAAGATATCAACGGTTCGCATGAGCGTTTTGCCGGTGTGGTAAATTCCACCGGTCAGATTTTCGGACTCATGCCGCATCCGGAAGTTGCGACTCAAGGATTTCTTCATCCCTTCCGCGAAGGCGCGGATGATAACGCCCGCAAAGTTCAGATGATTTTCAAGAACGGTCTTAAATAGAGAGATGACTATGACAAAATTTCTTCCTAAGCGTGCCCTCGTGAGTGTGTCGGACAAGGCCCATCTCGATGGACTTGCTCCCATTCTGGTTAAACTCAATATAGAGATTGTTTCCACCGGTGGCACGGCCGAGTATCTGAAGAATATGGGTATCAAGATCATTCCGATTCAGGATGTGACCGGAAATCCTGAAGCCTTCGGTGGAAGAATGAAGAGTATTTCTTTTCAGGTGGCTTCAGCTCTTCTTTACCGCCGTGATCACACTCAGGATCTGAAAGAAGCTAAAGAACTTAATATCCAGGACATTGATCTGGTGATCTGCAATCTTTATCCCTTTAAGGAAGTCGCAGCGAAAGAAAATATTGCCCGTGATGAGCTGATCGAAAATATTGATATCGGCGGACCTAACATGATCCGTGCTGCCGCCAAGAATATGAAGTGGGTGACTGTTATTACTGATCCTTCCGATTATGAAGCTCTCGGCAGTGCTCTCCTGAGTGGCGGAACGACCGCTCATTTCCGCTCACAGATGGCCCTCAAGGCTTTTTCCCTGACTGCTCAGTATGATCTTGCGATCGCTACAAAACTCGCCCGTGAGTTTGGTTCGGAGTTTCCCGATGCTTTCTCACATGAGACGAAACCCCTTCGCTACGGAGAGAATCCACATCAGAAAGCGAAACTTTTTGTGTTGAATAATCAGAACGAAACCAAATCGCTGGCGAATGCCCCTGTTCTTCAGGGGAAAGAAATTTCGTATAACAACTATCTCGATGCCGATCAGGCGTTCAAGACGGTCTCTGAACTTGCTCAGTATTTTCCTGATCTCCAGCATTGCGTGATCGTGAAACACGGAATTCCCTGTGGAGTTGCAAGTTCTCCGGATCAGCTGAAATCCCTCCAGCGTTCTTGGTATTGCGATTCGACATCTGCCTTTGGCGGTATCATCGCATTTTCTCATAAGGTGGATGGGGCTTCGGCCGAATGGCTCGCTCAGAATTTTATCGAAGTGGTGATAGCACCTTCGTATACTCCGGAGGCAATGAATGCTTTCGCTAAGAAAAAGAATGTCCGTCTCGTGGAAGTTCCTCTTAAAAAGGCCGGTGCTCATGAGTGGACTGTCCGTTCGATCAATGGCGGAATTCTCTGGCAGGAAGAAGACGAAAAACTTTCACTCGATTTCAAGAATGTCACTACCAGCACTTTCGATTCAAAGAAAAATGAAGTCGTAAAATTTGGCTGGGCCGTGACGAAATACCTTAAATCAAACTGCCTTCTGCTCGCTGATTATAGAGATGGCGCCTTCTCACTTCTTGCAAGCGGAGTCGGACAACCGAATCGTCTTGAGTGCCTCACACTTCTGGCGGGCCCGAGGATGAAAGCGAAGAATATTGAAGTGGGTGAAGCCGTTCTCTTCTCGGATGCATTCTTTCCGTTTCGGGACTCGATCGAAGAAGCGAACAAGTGGGGAATAAAGTTTGTAGTCCAGCCTGGTGGCTCGATCAAGGATCAGGAAGTTACTGATGCCTGCAATGAATTTGGAATGGCGATGACAATGACAGGCGAGAGACACTTCAGACACTAAGAGGATTTTATGGATTATAAAGAAGCCGGCGTTGATGTTGAAAAAGGTGATCTTTTCGTTGAGAAGATCAAACGCTTCATTACCGATACCTATACCGATCAGGTTGTGAGTGGAGTGGGTGGCTTTGCCGCTCTTTATGAAATCGATGAAGACCGTTATCTTGCTGCGGGAACTGACGGAGTCGGCACCAAAGTAAAGCTCGCTCAGGAGCTCGGTATCCATAATACCATCGGGCAGGATCTCGTCGCCATGTGTGTGAACGATGTCATCTGTACCGGTGCCCGCCCTCTTTTCTTCCTGGATTATCTCGCAAGCGGAGAACTTGATCTTGAAGTCCATACTTTGCTCGTGGAAGGAATTGCCAAAGCTTGTAAGGAAGTAAAGTGTGCTCTCATCGGTGGAGAGACGGCCGAGATGCCGGGTGTTTATGCCACCGGCGTTTATGATCTCGCCGGATTCTGCGTCGGCGAAGTTTCCAAGAAGAGATGGCTCTCACCTGAGAAAGTTTCCCCCGGCGATGCACTCATCGGGATAGCTTCCAGTGGCTTTCACTCCAACGGCTATTCACTCGTGAGAAAACTTGTGAAGGACAATGAAACAGAACTTAAAAAAGAATTACTCACGCCGACGAAACTCTATGTGAATCTTGTGATGAATCTTCTCAAGACTCAGCCTGATAACATAAGCGGTCTGGCTCATATTACCGGCGGCGGCTTTCACAATATTCCACGCATGAATGAGGATCTGGGATACGAGATCACAAATCTCCCCGCAGATGAATTCCGTCCGGCCTCAATGAATGAGATTGTGAAACGTTCAGGCATGGACAAGGCTAAATCCTACGAGACGTTCAATATGGGAATTGGAATGGTCATTGCCTGCAAAGATGCAGCTCTTCTTGAAAAAGAGCTCACCCGCGCAGGCGAAAAATTCATGACTCTTGGAAAAGTGACTTCGAAAACGGGTCTGTTTATCTAGTCTTGCAGGGTTTTACGATCTGAGTTTCGAACTCACCCGGAACAACTTCGTCTTCAAACTTCATCGCGATATCGTATGTCACGATTCCGCGGATAAGTGTGAGTGACTTGAGCACGTGACCTCCACCATCGCCAGAGAAGAACTGGCCTTTCTTCTTCCATACTCTGATTTTCGTCATGACTGCGTTCGGTTCGCCCTTGTAGCAGAAATTCTCAAATCCATAGATCGACTGGATGTCTTCTTCAGCAGCAATCAGCTCCTCTACGTCGAGAATCTTTCCAGCGTCTTTCACGAAAAGAGAAGGTGCTTTTGCCATGGCAGAAAAGCTGAAGAACAAAGCGAGCAGGATTGTATATTTCATAAGGCCTCATTTGGTTAATGGAGACGTATATACCGCAGAACCGGCCTGGAGAGACGTCTCAGGATAATAATTACAGGCAGTCCCCGGGGTCGCCTTGGCGAATGATCTCATTAAGGATAGTTATCCCCCAATTACAACAAGGGATATCCTATGAAATTTCTCATCACTTTCGTTTTTCTCCTGAGTTCTGTGACCTTCGCTCAGAACACTCCGGGCCCGCGCCTCATGTGTACGTTCAATAACGGAATCTTCCGGGTTATCGACGGTATTCAGAAATACGAAAAATATATTGGTGGTTCTGTAGGCACTCCCGATTGCGGAAGAGACTACGGAGTACTCATTGCTGGACCAAGATTTGTGACCTACTTCCAAGGTAACTTTCAGGAAAAATATGTTGGTGGTAACGGTGCCCGGGTTTCCATGCTTCGCGGTCACCTTGCTGTAGCGGTGATGGGGTCTTATCTTATCGTCGCCAAGGCGGGAAGCCAGATTGTTGAAAAATACATTTCTGGAAATAATACTCCAACGATTGAGCTTTCTAGCTCGCTCGGAGTGATCGCCAATGATCCATATCTGTTTTTTACTGACGGAACAAATGTGGTTGAAAAATATGTTGGCGGAAACATGAATGCTGCTATCCTCGTCTCTGGACGGGAAGTGGGCGGTGCTCTCGTCGGTAATTACCTCATCGTTTATAACAACGGTACAGTTACTGATAAGTACATCGGATCGCGCACTCAGAACGATACTCTTGTCGGTGGACGCTCCCAGATGCTTGCTGCTTCGATTGGAAGTTATTTTGTCATTTACGATGCTCAACGCTCTTCTTTCAGAGATCAATACGTTGGTGGTCCTGGGCGGGTGGAAGTCAGAGAGGACGGCGCGTACATCGTTTTACCAAATGGTCGCATGACCAGATACAATCTCATGAATGGATCTTTCGAAAGTATCTAAATCTGGCTTCAGAGTTTAGAAGTTATAAAGGCGACGAGAAAACCAAGGCCGGTGATAATTCCGGCCCAGTCGCCTTCCTCTTCATACGCCTCGGGAATCATCGTATCGACAATCATCGAGAGAATCGCACCCGCTGCCAAAGCTGTAATGAAAGAGATCCATAGGATGGAAAGCTTTCCGAAAATGGTGTAACCCAGGAAAGAAGAAATTCCGGAGATCGCAACAATCCCGCCCCAAACAGAAAAGACATACGTCTTCGAACGGCCTGCTTTTTTCATCCCACTTGAACTCGAGAGAGCTTCCGGCACGTTGGAAATAAAAATGGCCAGTACGGTGACCAGACTCGGTCCTTTTCCCGAGAGCAGTGAAAGGCCAATCACAATGGATTCAGGAATGCCGTCAAGGAGAGCTCCGTAGGCAATGGCCTTGGCATTCCCATCTTTTTTCTGATGATCACCGGATCTTTTTCTGAATTTGGCCCCGCGTTTATTCACGAAGCGGGCACCTAGGGTATAGATAAGAATTCCGGCGAGAAATCCGGGGGCCGATGAGATAAATCCACCGCGATGATAGGCTTCGTCCATGAGTTCAAAACTCACAGCACTTATGAGAACGCCTGAGCCGAAGGCCATAACAGAAGAAATAATTCTGGCAGGGAGATTGAGATACCAGCCGGCCAGTGTCCCCAGGAGGAGAGAAGAACCCGCGAACCATCCCCATAGAGCGGCTTCCAGAGAAGGACTCATTAAGTGACACGTTTCTTTATTTTTTCGAATTCAGACTTGTAATGACTACGGAGATTCTCAAAATCAATCCACTTCGCAGCTTCATGTTTAACCGTTAACGCTGAAAGATTTTTCTTCAGCTCATCTTTATTTTTCGAATCAAAGAAAGCTTTCTGAACAATCTCGTAAAGCTCTTCGCGCTTTTTGTCCGGATTCATGCGGATGAGGTGATGGAGAACGTAGCTTGAATAGATTTTTTCGTTTTGGGAGACTTTCGCTTCGATCTTCTCACGATCAATCACAAGATTCTCAACGACATTTCTCATCCGGCGAAGCGAATACGAAAGAAGGCCGAAGTGATCGGGGAGGAGCATGCGCTCAACCGACGAATGGGAAATGTCACGCTCATGCCAGAGGGCACAGTTCTCGAGAGCGGGAATCACATGCGATCGAAGTATGCGGGCCATGCCGGCAATATTTTCTGAGGAGATAGGATTTTTTTTATGGGGCATTGTCGATGAGCCTTTCTGACCCTTCGAAAATCCTTCACGCACTTCATCCACATCGGAATGCTGAAGAAGCCTGAACTCGGTTGCCATTCTTTCGAGAAGTGCACCGACAAGAGCGCCAATCTGAATCGTAAGTGCGTAACGGTCACGAGGAATGACCTGAGTTGAAACCGGTTCAGTTTTTAAACCGAGTTTAGAAAGGGTTGAAGTCTCTTGCTCCGGCGTCACGACAGTATAATTTCCGACAGCACCAGAGAGCTGACCGGTGAGTTCACTTGTTACGTGACTCCAGTCAGTGATTCGTCTCTTGAGTTCTGCCTGGAACGAAAGAAACTTCTGCCCGAAGACCATCGCTTCAGCATAGATACCATGACTTCTTCCGATACAAAGAAGATCACTCGTTTCATTGGTTTTATTTTTCAGTGCCTCTTCCAGTGCTTTCAGGTCTTTTTCAATCACTGCCATGGAATCTTTCATGAGAAGGGCATGGGCGGTATCAATCACGTCCGAAGACGTAATACCGAAATGAAAGAAGCGTCCGTCTTCCGGAGAATATTGTTCAGTCACACTCGTGCAAAAAGCGATCACATCGTGATTTGTGACTTTCTCAATTTCAGTGATGCGATCAGGATTGATCTTCGCATTGGTCATCTTGTCGGCCGTACCTTTCGGGACCATGCCGGATTCTTCAAGAGTGCGGAGGTGAGCGAGTTCAACTTTCAGGTAATAACGGAAGCGGCTCTCGTCAGTCCAGAGATCCGAGATATCTTTGACGTCGTAACGATTGATCATATTTCCTCAGAGGAAGATTATGGTGTCTAGGAGTTCGCCAGGATGCTTTTCACTCACCTTACCACCAAAATCCTTCAAAATCTTGTCTTCCAGACTCTGAATACTTTCGGTGAAGCCCAGTGCCATGTTCCCTGCGCGGAAATGAGTCTGCATGATGATGATGAGGTCATCCAGTTCCTGCTGGGTGATCTGTTCCTTAAGCGTTTTATCAACCAGGACGTGGATCTGCCGCTCAAAAACGGAAACCATAATCATGGCCGTCACCTGATGAGAAACCCGTGACGAACCCTGAGTGTGGAAAAGTTCGATGGCCTTTTCCTTCGACTCACGGGCCACTTCCCACTCCGAAAGGGCAAACTTCCGGATAGCAGGGTATTTTCCGATAAAGCTGAAAATTAAAAATGTGAAGAGGAACATAATCGGCCAGAGTTCCGCATGCTGAAATTCGAAATAATGGCTGAACACGAGATTAAAAAGGAATGAGGCCACAAGTCCAAAGCGGAAAGGTGCTGCCGGATATTCGTCAGAGCTTCCTGCGACGACCAGAAGAAGTTCACAACCGGTGTTCTCTTCGAATTTCCGAAGTCTCGCTTCAACGAGCTTTATATCATCCTGTAACATAATTGCGTTCATTACCAGCTCCCTGATGAGCCGCCGCCGGAGAAACCTCCGCCGCCGCCGCCCCAACCACCACCGCCGCCTCCACCGAAGCCGCCACCACCTCGATGACCGCCTCCACTCATGAGTAGGCCCATGAGGATATTACCGATACCGACGACGCCAATGAGAAAGCCTACAATAATTAAAAAGAAGAGAGCTGTTCCGAGACCAGGAACCATGAGCCAGCCGACTCCGCCCATTCCAAGGCCGCTGAGTGCTCCACGCAGAACAGGTTTATTTCTCGCTACGAGATAACTCAGGACCAGAACACCGATGAAGAAGGGAAGAGCACCTCCTAAAGGTGTCCCTTGTCTGGCGGGAGCAACTCGTCTTACGTAAGGATTTTCTTCAGAGCTTTTGATGTTGAAGCGTTTGGCGACATCTTCCATGAAGACGCGAAGTGCTCCGTGAAAATCACCTCGACGGAAATATTCCGGGAAAATCTTCTTTGTATATTGAGTCGTATCGTAATCAGTGAGATCGCCCTCGATTCCTTCTCCGACTTCAATCCGCATCTGTTTTTCGGCACGCGTGATGAGAACGAGAATTCCGTTACCGGCCTTTTTTGTTCCGAGTTTCCATTGTTCCGCTACACGAATTGAATAATCCTCAATCGCATAACCCTGAAGGTCGGGAACAGTGAGGACCGTTATCTGAGGGCCGTTATTGGTGTGAATCTCATAGGCAAATTTTGAAAGATCTTCGCGCTCGCGTTCAGAAAGAAATCCCGCAGTATCCATGACCGGCGAATTCAGAGCAGGAATTTTTAATTCCTGCCCGCTGACTTTAAAACTGAATAAGAAGAGTAGCGTGAAAAGAAAACGCATTTAGAACTGAACTTGCGGGGTGGCCTGCTCAGTTTCTGTGGCCGTGAATTGCGGTTTCTTTTCAAAATGGTGAACCAGGGAGTTGGTCAGGCTTGTCGGGAATACAGTCACGAGATTATTGAACTCCTGAACTGATTCAATATAACGACGACGTGCAATTGTAATTCTGTTCTCAGTTCCTTCCAGTTGCGATTGAAGACCAAGGAAGTTTTCGTTGGCCTTGAGCTCAGGATATCTTTCCGATACCACCATGAGGCGACCGAGTGCTTGCGAAAGTCCAGACTGAGCTTCCTGAAACTTTTTCAGTGTTTCCGGATTCAGATCTTTAGCATCAACCGTAATAGCAGTCGCTTTCGCGCGAGCATTGATCACACCTTCAAGAGTTTCTTTCTCGTGCTTGGCATAGCCTTTTACAATGTTCACGAGATTCGGAATGAGATCCGAGCGGCGCTTGTATTGGTTCATCACCTCTGCCCATTGACCTTCAACATTATTATTCGCCTGTGGAATAGATTGCAGACCGCAGGAAGTAAGAAGAAGAGTCGTAAGAAGGATAAGAACGGTAGAAAACTTCATAAAAACCCCTTAAAAAAGAAAACCCAAAGTATTATTCATACTTTGGGTCTTATTCTTAAAAAAGCCAGGGTTAATGGCAATAAATTATTTAATTGCAGCTACGAGTTTCGTGAGACGCGATGTCTTACGAGATGCTGTTTCTTTTTTCATGGCCGGCGATTTCGCAAGCTTCGCGAGTAACGACTGAGCTTTTACGAGGAGAGTTTTTGCGGTTGCAGCATCACCCTTCGCAACAGCTTCGCGGAGTGACTTAACAGTCGTTCTCGCACGTGCAGTTTTAATCTTATTCGCCATACGACGAACTTTTTCTTGTTTTGCTCTTTTTTCTGACGACTTGTGATTGGCCACTTAATGTTCTCCTGATTGCATATTTATTCAAAAATATTGCGATGTTATAAACAATTACTGACCTTGTGGCAAGAGTGAATCTCATTGACCCTCGAATATCGACGACATATTGTTATTTCACACTTTTTTTCTCTCTTATTTCAGGCGGAGGATTGTTTCCCATGAGAAATATTCAAACTATTGGAATTGTTGGCGCTGGACAGATGGGACGGGGGATTGCCCAAGTCGCGGCCCAGACCGGATTTCAGGTTATCCTTTTTGATGCCTTTAAAAACTCCCTCGATTTTGGTCACAACTTTATTAAGACGCAGCTCGATAAAGGGGTTGAGAAGACCAAGTGGACAGCTGACGATGCTAAGAGCGCATTCGAAAAAATCAAAACCACTCTCGATATGGTTGATCTCAAAAATTGTGAACTCGTCATTGAAGCTGCGACTGAAAGAAAGGACCTGAAATTTGAAATTTTCAGGAAACTGGATGAAGCCGTAAATCCGCAGGCGATTCTTGCCAGTAATACCTCTTCCATTTCCATCACTGAGATTGCTGCTGTCACAAAACGGGCCTCTCTGGTGGCCGGCATGCATTTCATGAATCCGGTTCCTGTGATGAAGCTCGTGGAAGGAATTCGCGGTCTCGAAACAACCGATGAAACTTTCAATACCGTGGCCGCTGTCGCTGAAAAAATGGGAAAGACTTTTGTCCGCGCCAAAGACTTTCCGGGGTTTGCTGTGAACCGCATCCTCATGCCGATGATCAATGAAGCCGTCTATGCACTCCATGAAGGTGTCGCCGAAGTAAAAGATATCGATACAGCGATGAAGCTTGGGACGAATCAGCCGATGGGCCCGCTGGAACTCGCTGACTTTATCGGACTCGATACGTGTCTCGCGATCATGAACGTTCTCCATGAGGGACTTGGCGATACGAAATACAGACCGTGTCCGCTCCTGAAGCAATATGTGGCGGCCGGAAGATACGGCAGAAAGAATGGTAAGGGATTCTACACTTATGACAAATAAATTTGAGACGATCTCTCTCGATACGACGGGTGAAGTGGGCATACTGACGATCAATCGTCCGGCAAAACTCAACGCACTTAATATTCAGGTTCACCGCGAGCTGAAAGATTGTCTGAGTGAACTTCAGAGAAGTTCACTGAAAGGTCTCATTCTCACGGGTGAAGGCGAAAAAGCTTTCATTGCGGGCGCAGATATTGCGGAAATGCGTCCGATGACTACGGGTGAAGCGAGAGCCTTTTCCGAACTCGGACAAATGGTGACGATTCTTCTTGAATCACTCCAGTTCCCGACCATCGCTGCCGTGAACGGCTTTGCCCTGGGTGGAGGATTTGAAATGGCGATGAGCTGCGATTTTATCTTCGCAACGAACAATGCCGTTTTCGGCCTTCCGGAAGTAAAGCTTGGTCTCATTCCCGGTTTCGGTGGAACACAAAGACTCGCGAGAATTGTGGGCGAACGTCGGGCAAAAGAAATTATGTTCTCGGGAAGAAACCTTACCGCGATCGAAGCAAAATCTCTCGGCATTGCCCTTGCGCTTTTTGAAAATAAGACGACTCTCATGGAAGGCTGCCAGAACTGGTTCAAGCTTTCACTCGGGAATTCGCCAGCGGCGATTGCGAGGGCGAAAGCTATCCTCGGAAGAGGGTTTGAGAGCGAAGCTGTAGAATTCGGAAACATTTTCCAGACTCCACAGATGATTGAGGGAACGTCGGCCTTCTTAGAAAAACGCAAAGCTAATTTCACAGGGAAATAAATTATGATGCTCGATGAGAAGTACAAAGAAATCCGCGACATGCTTAAAAAGTTTTCGGACTCAGAAATTCTTCCTCATGCCATGAAAGTGGATCACGAAGGGGAGCTTCCGAAATCCCAGATCGCAAAACTCGCAGAGAATGGATTTCTCGGCTCCTATGTTCCGGAAGAGTACGGCGGAGCGGGGATGGATTACCTTTCTTACTCACTTATCATTGAGGAAATTTCACGGAACTGCGCTTCTTCAGGCGTTTTTGTTTCTGCTCACACATCGCTTGGAATCTGGCCGATTCTCAATTTCGGAACCGATGCCCAGAAGAAAAAATATCTCCCGAAAATGGCGAGCGGCGAATGGATCGGTTGCTTCTGTCTTTCTGAACCAAATGCCGGATCAGACGCGGGATCTCTTACGACTTTTGCTGAAGACAAAGGTGATCACTGGGAAATTAACGGCGTAAAAAACTGGATTACCAACGGAAAAGAGGCCAACGTCTGTATCGTTTTCGCGAAGACAAAAAAGACTCCCGACTATAAAGGGATCTCATGTTTCATCGTCGAGACAACGACACCCGGCTACTCGATCATTAAAGAAGAAGATAAGCTCGGCATCCGCGGTTCTTCAACCTGTCAGCTTGCTTTTGATAAAGTGAAAGTACCGAAGGATGCCCTTCTCGGAGAGCCAGAGAAAGGCTTCCGTGTTGCGATGGCCACCCTTGATGGCGGCCGGATCGGAATCGCGGCCCAGGCCCTGGGAATTGCCCAGGGAGCTTTTGATTATGCCATTCGTTATACTAAGCAGAGAGTCCAGTTCGGTGCCCCACTTTCCGATCTTCAGGGAATTCAGTTCATGATTGCGGATATGAGTACCAAAATCGGCGCCTCACGCCTCCTCATCTATCATGCTTCAGCTCTTAAGGACGCAGGGCTTCCTTACTCTAAGGAGTCTGCCCAGGCCAAACTCATGGCAAGCGAATCGGCGATGTGGGTTACCACCAAAGCGATTCAGCTATGCGGAGGCAATGGTTACACCCGTGAATATCCAGTAGAACGTATGTTCCGGGA
>JAYVHR010000290.1:0-6350 GCA_043771075.1 Bacteriovoracaceae bacterium | reverse complement strand
CGGCCATTGAGGTTAATAACCGGAATTCCGTTCACGACATTGGTGAGAATTTCGTGAGCGATTTTATTTTTGGTTTCTACCAGGAATTGCGGTTTCGTGAGGGCGCTGATCCAGCTCATGTTCACTTTCTCGCCTTCAAGACTGGCGGTGATTGTGCTGGAGCCATTGGCACTCAGGAAGCCGAACTTCAAGTTCTTGTCGTTCACAAACATTTTCTCTGGAACACCAAAGGAGTTCACCTGGATGAGAGCAGACTGTCTTCCGATGTCACGGGTGAAATCGGCAGTCAGGACTGCTTTTACACCCATGATCTTCGCTGTCGGGAAATCCCCGCGGAGATCGAGCACAACCGGCTTATTGATTTGCTTCGGATGAGTCGTTACGTTCGTGAGTTCGCCGGAAACATTTCCGGAGTATGAATCCGCAGTTCCTTTGGAACTGATGGCCGCTTTCTTAAGCCAGAAGAGTGGATAACCAGTCGTAATAGGAAACTGATAACTTTTCCCGTCACTTCTCTTAGGGGGAATGACGACTTCTTTTTCTTTTTTCTCAGGGAGATATTGTTTCGCCATCGCCTGGTACTTTCTGGCATCAGCAATTTTTTCTGCAAATTCACCGGCGAAGAGATGCATCGCCATGTCTTTAAAGTCGATCTTCGGAATCTGGAAACGATCTTTCAGAGCATTGATATCTTCCTTAACCAGATTCTCAACTTCTTTCGGGTAAGCTGCGACGGCCTTCACTTCGGCCTGGAGTTGTTTGGAAGATTTCTCAATTTCCTTGTACTGTTTCTGTACATCTTTCAGGAGATCAGAAAGTTTCTTCACACCCTCGGCCTGCTTCAGGAAATTCTTCTCCCCGCGGACTTGTGCCACCTGAGTTTCAATTTCCTTGAGCTTCGAGGTATCGGAGAGTTCTTTTACTTTTCCGTCCCAGAATTCTTTTTTGGTATTAACGTCAGTGACCATTGTCTTGAGTCGAGCTTCGGACTTGAGTTCTCCGCGGATCTTCTCGAGTTGTTCTTTGGGATCTCCGCCCTCGAGAAGGGCAATGACATCACCGAGAACATTTCCACCGTACTTATTCTTAACCTGATTAATGACCTGGGCCTTGAGTGCCTCCATTTTTGATGGAGTCGCCGGGGCCGGAGGAAGAACGTGGCCTGGACTTGAGCGTTTGCTCATGAGTTGAATGCTATTGATGCTGGATTCTTCCACCACAAATTTAGCACGGAGAAGAGCGTCCCAAAGAAATCCAAAATGGACATTCCCGATTTCCAGCGAATTGAAATTTGGTTTATCAACATTTGTCACCTGAAGCCGATCGAGGTCGAAAGATCCGCGGATGAAGCTGGTGCGGATTCCATCGACATTAACTTCAGCGCCATTTCCCTGCGTACCTACGTATTCCACGAGCTTCTTCAGGTGGCTGTCGAAGTAAAAGCTGAAATAGATAAACGTGATCGCAGAGATCACGAGTACAGGAATAATCGCTTCGAAGCGGATTGGACCTTTTTTCTTCTTCGGTTTTGTTTCTTTGTTGTCAGTCATAATTAATTCCACTTGTATTGATCGTATTTGTAGTACCACTGATAGAACTTCGTCGCTTCGACAGCTTTCCATACTTTCGTCTGCTTGAAGCGGGCGAGGACTGTCTCACGGTACTTGATGATGAGACGCTGACAGAGGATGAACACAAACGGCGAGAGTGCAAAAGTAATAACCGCTGATCCCATCACAATTGAGTTGTTGAAACGTGTGAATGGGATGAGTGGCATGTTGTAGAGCTTTGTGAAAAATGGCTCAAGCGACGGCATCTCGAGAACTTTTCTGCCGACAACATCAAAAACCGGATCCAGGAGGAAGGCGGCAAACTTGAAGAAGAATGCAGTGATGAGTGCAGCTCCGATCTGAATGCGGAAAAAGAAAAGGATCATGAAGATGATCAGACTGTGCAAGGAAAGAACAGGGGTCATGCCCAGGATAAATCCACAGGTCATTCCGGCGGCGAGGGAAATCGTTCCGGTGTCCGAGTTCAACAGCTTAATGAAGGCAAAGATTTGCTTGAGAATTAATCCCATAGAGGCTCCTCAGATTTTGATAAGAAAATTCTAAGAGCGGGGTCGAGATTTGACCACAGGAAAGGGGCTCAATGCCCTGCAACTACGAGCAGTTTTTCCATCCAAAAGACTCCAGTTTCCCCTTGAGTTGCCGATGAGTGGGGCATGTTGAAATACCTCCTCTTTCTTCTCATCAGTCTCCCTGGTTTTGCCTCGTACGAGGGCCTTGAAATCCGGTTTCTGGAGACTCAGAAAATTGCGGAAACATCGCGCGCTTGCTGTAATTTCACCTCGCATCCGGTTCTCGATTCTCTTGGTCTCTTTCAGTTTCTGGATGTCGAAAAACTTGGGACTCACAGCTATAACCAGAAAGAAAAAGATCCCATGGGTCTCATCTACTCGTGCCGCGGTGGATTTGTGGATGTAGCGCATCTGCGGGATAACGCAGACTGGACGGCCCATATTCTCTACAATCTTCCCCAATGGATAGGGTCGGGAAAAACCATCGATGCCAGAAATGAAGGTGGATTTAAAAATCGCCGCGTCTACTTCCCGAAAATGGATGCGAAGAAAATTTCAGAACTCTCTCAGGATGATCTTGCAAAGATTTCTATCGCCATGGGATTTGGTTTTGCTACTCTTCATGAAATTGTCACGGGCTTCAATATCGCTGTGAGTTTTCCCATCACTCTGGTGATGTATGAAAGAGCATCATCATTTTCAGTGGAAGATCAGTACTCCAATCTTCTCGGTGCTCATCTGGGAGCAGAAGCCGCTCAGGCAAAAGGCGCTTACGAAGAAGAACTGACAAAAAGTATTTCCCGGACTCTCAAAAAACTTTCTCCCTTAAGTCTGGCAGAGACAAAAGCTGTTCACGCGAGTCTTCATCATAAATGGTGGCAGAAGGATCTTCTGGGAAGAAACCGTATGGTGGCGAAAAGAAATTATGGTTTTGCGGGCAAAGTTTATCCGGAGATCGCTCCGGGTGTAGATCAATGCCGTAACATGGAGATAGCACCGGTAGAAGTTCCGGATAAGCTCTCTAATGGCATGAGCGTCAGTGACTACTTTCAGATTCAGGGCGAAGTGAATAAGAAGTTCGCCAGTCAGATGAGGAAGAGTAACAAATCAGTCACACCGATCATTTCTCAGAAAGATTTTCCGGAATTCATTTCGACCATCAAGGAAATGAACGACGCGGAATTTCACTCCCCTAAATAGCGATAGGTTTCCGCCATCCGATATTCTTCAGAGGCCATCTCAGTCAGGATGAAATGGGACTTTTCCATTTCATGAACGTATCCCTCAGGATGCGAAGAGTGCCAGTTCCATGCATGGGCAACAATGGTATCCATCTCAGGATATTTTCTCTCCCAACCCAGCTCCGATTTTATTTTTCGGGAACTGGCAACGAGGATCGCTGGATCGCCGGCACGTCTATCTGTTTCTTCCACGACGATTTTTCTGCCGGTGACTCTTTCACAGGCGGAAATCACTTCACGGACAGAGAAGCCGCTTTCTGATCCGAGATTGTAGACATTTCCCTGGGCCGGTGTAATTTTTTCGAGTGCCAGCACGTGTGCGCGGACAAGATCGACGACGTGAACGTAATCCCGGATGCAGGTTCCATCCGGCGTCTCATAATCTGTACCGAAGATTTTGACGGACGTTCCCTCACGGGCGGCCGTGAGAATTCTCGGGATAAGATGACTTTCCGGCCTATGATCTTCACCAATACTGGCATCCGGCGAAGCGCCGGCCACATTGAAATAGCGAAGGATAGTGTAGCCCATTCCATAGGCATGACATCCATCCTGGATCGCCATTTCCATCATCATCTTTGATCGTCCATAGGGGTTAATCGGCATTCTCACCGCTGTTTCCGGAATTGGTGTTGCTTCCGGATTTCCATAGACAGCGGCGGTTGATGAGAAAACCAACTTTTTAATACCGCAGAGATTCATTGCCTCAAGAAGAAGAACGGAATTAGAAAAATTGTTCTGATAGTACTTATACGGATCCGTGACACTTTCGCCGACTTCGATATCAGCGGCAAAATGCATGACGGCTTCGATTTCATGAAGCTTCATCTTGTTTACGACGAGATCAATATCCTGAGTGGATCCCCGGATGAACGCAGCTCTTTTATCAATGGCTTCTTCATGACCCTTCGAAAGATTGTCCAGAACAACCACCTGATGACCGGCATCAAGGAGTTCCTTCACGGCATGACTTCCGATATATCCGGCCCCGCCGGTAACAAGAACTTTCATCTTATTCTCCTACTGAAGAGGGTGAGAGCTGAACTTCGGCCACGGTGAATTTTCATTCGCGAGGCAGGTTTTTGCGAGATCCAGGGATTCACCAATCACGACATGCATATCTAGATAGCGATAGGTTCCGAGGCGTCCGATGAACGTGACATTGGTTTCTTCCTCGGCCATCTTCACGTAGCTCTCAAGAAGATTCTTGTCGTCATTCAGGCGAAGCGGGTAGTACGGCGTATCTTTCTCGCCACAAAGAGCGGAGTACTCCTTGAAGCAGACTGTTTTCTCATGCGTTTCCCACGGCGTGAAATGCTTGTGTTCAGCAATTCTCGTGAAAGGGACTTTCTCTTCACAATAATTGATGACGGGATTTCCCTGGAAATCGCCGCTCTCGACAAATTTTTCAAACTTCAAAGTACGGTAGCCGAGGCGTCCGTGCTGGAATTTATAAAAGCCATCCATTGGCCCGCTCCAGAAGACGTGATCGAAATCTTTCTTCCGTTCCGGATCAAGCCTGGTTCCGAGACGGACATCAATGTCCTGATGATCCAGGATACGTTTCACGATCTCAGTGTAACCGGAGACAGGGATGCCCTGATACTTCTGGTTGTAGTAGTTATCATCGTAATTAAATCTCACCGGTAGACGCTTGAGAATAGACGCCGGAAGTTTTGAGGGCTCAACTCCCCATTGTTTCTTCGTGTATCCGTAGAAGAAATTCATGTAGAAATCTTTCCCCAGGAATTTCATCGCCTGATCTTCGAAGCTCTTTGGTTCTTTGATGGAATCATCGGCGAGAGCACCGACGAAATCACGGGCCTCGGCCGGTCCCATGGATTTTTCAAAAAATTGGTTAATGGTAAGGAGATTGATCGGAAGGGAGAAAACCCCCTTCGCCGTGTGCGCTTTCACACGATTGACGAAAGGCTCAAATTTGCCCCATCTATTCACGTATTCCCAGACGTCTTCCCGACTGGTGTTGAAAATGTGCGGTCCGAATTCGTGAACCATGACACCGGTTTCCTCGTCGCGCTTTGTGTGACAGTTCCCAGCGACGTGTGGCCTTTCATCAAAGACAGTGACTTTGAACTTTCCACTTTCCACGAGCTCACGGGCAAGAACAGCACCGGCAAAACCAGCGCCTGCGATACCAATGTGTGCCTTCATCAAGTCATCTCCTGTTGGTCAATGTGAATATCCAGCTGATCAATATATCTCTCGAGGGCATCTTCCAGCGGTGGAAGCATCGTGTATCTCTCACTTCCAAGAACTGAGTTCATGGGACGTTGAGCACGAAGATTCAATTCTTCAGTGGTCTTCCCGATAATCAGTGCCGGTTCAAAATCCATTTTAGACCGGGCAACATCCACTGCTTTCTGGGCAAATTCCTGCCACGTCACCTGCGCCTGATTGGTCAGATGAATTATTCCTCTCTCGCCGTCGAGAAGAAGATCCAGAGTCGCATTGACCAGGTCAGGAACATAGGTCGGTGACATTTTCGTATCACTAGCTGCTATCACTTCATTATTCTTTGATAAGTGACGAAGGGTCCGGGTGACAAAGTTGTACTCATCCCACGGGCCGAAAAATGAACTCGTACGGACAATCATTGCCCGCGGATTCACGATGAGAACTTTTTCTTCAGACGCGGCCTTCGACTTTCCATAAACATTCAACGGGCTCACCTGGTGACTTTCCAGGTAGGCATCCGGTGAAGTTCCGTCGAAGACAAGGTCCGAAGAGAAATGCACGATAGGCAATCCTCTTTCCGCTGTGGCAGCTGCGAGATTAAAAGGTCCATCTACATTCTCGCGGTAACATTTTTCTGAATCCACCTCGGCTTCATCTACCCTGACGTAGCCGGCGGTATTTATCACTGCCCATGGTTTTATCCGGTCCAGAACTTCCCTGACTTCGCCAATATTCGCGATGTCCATGTCTGAACGTTTTAAAATCCGATATGGTATATTTCTCGCTCCGCAAATCCGTGCGAAGGCCTGTCCTAACGTTCCGGTAGCTCCGGT
>JAYVHR010000289.1:0-3290 GCA_043771075.1 Bacteriovoracaceae bacterium | reverse complement strand
CCGTGATCATCCACGTGTTATTCCTCCTCGGGTACTATCTTTCGCTTATTCCACCGGTACCTGTAGCGGTGAAAAAAATCGGTGTTTATTACGAAGTAGAAAAGCGTGACGGGCAATTTATCGGGAAGCACCTTCGCCCATGGTTTAAAGTCTGGCAGAAGGGCTCTCAGGATTTCATGGCCCGGCCGGGTGATAAGGTCACAGTACTGGCGTCTATTTTTTCCCCATCAAAATTTCACGATAAAGTTTATCTACGCTGGTTCCATGATGACCCCAAAGAGGGCTGGCGCCTCGAGGATTCAATTCCTCTCTCCATCCTTGGGGGCAGAGACGAAGGCTTCCGTGGCTTCGGGACTAAGCAATTCTATGGTGTTGGCGACTGGCGGGTCATCGTCGAGACTTCTGACGGACGCGAAGTCGGCAGAATTAGTTTCGAGGTGGAAAGCGATTCATCGACGGAAGCAAGAGAATTTAAGAACGATGTCTTCTAGCAATTTTGTCCACTTTATTTTCCGCTTTGCAAAGCATCCCAAAATTTGAAAAAATGATCATGAGAAGGTTTTCTGCCTAAGGATTAGGCGGACAAACAGAATGCCAGTTATAAACCAGGGAAGGTTCATGCAGACATTGTTTAATTACACTACGCTTTCTACACGGCTCGAGAAATCGACGAGAACTTTGTTCGTCACTCTCAATCGGCCCGACTGGAACAATGCCTTCCGACTCGAGATGCTCTTTGAACTCGAGAGTCTTCTTGCCTGGTGTACATCACGGGTAGAAATCAACACGATCTTCTTTGATTCTTCTTCACAGATTTTTTCCACTGGTCTCGAACTTGATTCGCTTTCAGGAATGTCAGCGAACGCTCTTGATAAGATCAACACGAAACTTCAGAAAATTATTTTCTCTCTCATGCAGCTCCCCCAGACTGTGGTGATGGATCTCGGTGCTGGTTCAGAAACTCTTGGTTCTGAATTTGCTCTTGGTGCAGATATCCGTATCGCTCTGGCCGATTCAGATATCCGCTTCAATCACTGTCACTACGGACTTGTACCTGCAGCAGGCGGAATGAGCATGCTCTCTGCACTTGTCCCTCCGTCGTTTGCCCGCTCATGGGTACTCACCGGAAATACGATCAATGAAGAGGCCCTCACTCAGTCGGGCTTTTTAAAATGCACGTACAATGCTTCTACCCGTTCAGATACAATCCGCGGCATCCTCGACAATATCTCTAAAGTTGCTCCGGTTCAGAGAATCCAGGCGAAGCTGGGTCTCTTCGAGGCCCTTCGTCAGCAGTTTGAAAATGGGATTGTCATGGACCGTAAAATTGCGAAAGCAAGCATGGTCTCTGAAGACTGGAGAAGTAAAAAACCGGAAGCGAAGGTCTTCGACTTCATGCCGGCAAAATCTCTTTCTTATGCTGTAAAACTTTCTCTGATTAAAACTGAAGAAAGCCCGTCAAAACTCGAGCACTGATTTATTTTTTGCAGACACCATCAGCTTTGAATTCGGCCGCAAAGTCCATAACAAAGCGTGGTGTCTGCAACACAAGTCTGTTTAAGATTTTTTCTCCGGTCGATCCATATAATCTGTGCCCATCTTCCCGGATCGCTTCAAAATAATTTATCTGGTGAGTGACTTCCGAATATTTCCACGCCGCCGCTTTCACTGTTCTCTTTAATTCACAGAGTTCAAGGTCCGGTGTGAGTTCACAACTCTTTTCCACATTCTCGAGACATTGACCGAAAAAGATCGCTCCTCTCTGCGGAGTTCCTAAAAAAATCGCCGTTTCTTCAAAAGCGTTTTTATAGTCTGTTACCGGCAGAGGTTTTGTCCGGAGGAATTCAATGAGATCGGGAACTCGGTTCACAAGTAGTTTCCCCAGGCGCAATTCGCCTTTCTCAGACTTAAAATGCTGCTGGCATTGGACGGCAACCATATTGAGTAGAAGTTCAATCTTACCCGCCTGGCTTTCGATAAGAGGCATCCGATGGGGGTCTTCAGAAATGAAATCCGTTCGTGACTCATTATTGCTGAATTCCTTCACAACAAATTCATCAATATCGGCCTGGCCTGATCCTTCATGAATCAGGAGTTGATCATGATGAAGTCCATTCTGTAGCTTTATCAGTGAGGGAAGATCGAGTTTCCTTAACTTCTGAAAACAGGCCGGACTGTTCAGCTTTTCCCCGCAATATTTTTCTCTGAGCGGGGCCTTGGTCAGAAGAGTCGCAATATATGTTTCAATATGTGAGTAAGTCGGCAGTCCATTGTTCTTTAAAAAAATTGCTTCGAGACTAATCTCTTTCCCGCAGGCAAATGTATAAGACGAAATGAAGAACAGAAAAATAAAATTCATCAGTTCGTCGCCTTCCCTGCGATCTTTCTTCCGATTTTTCTTGGTATGATGTCATGCTGGTGAGCGAGCAGGAATCGAGCCTTCTTTTCTTTCTTGAGCATGTTCAAAAGATCAGCACGATCTGTTTTCTCCGGAAAGCCCGGAATGTAATGATTGATTTCTGTATCTTCACGGGTTGCCAGTGAGCCGATAAGTTTCAATAATTCGAGCGACTGCTTAAGATGAAGCTGGTGCATTTCAGGAAGGCGGCTCTCTTCTTCTTTCAGAAATTTCGATCCCTTCTCAAATAAAGCAATTGTTCCATTTGTCCCGGTCGGATTCATGACGTGTGAAGATTTCACCACATTGATAAAGCACGTTGCCTTGTCCTTACTGTAACAAAGAAGAGAACGGCCGAATTCGGAGCTGACTTCTCTTTCAATGCGGCCTACGCGGGCGAGATCTTCTGCCTGATAAATATTGATCCGGATATTAAGCGGTGTCACACGGTAAATATTCGATATAAGAAATTGAACCGGCCTTGCGGAATACAGTGTGCGGAAAGGTCCCGAAAGATGAGCGTACTGATAGTTAAAAGACTTCTCTTTCATAATTCCCATGCGGAATTGAAAACCGAAGTGAAGAAGCATGACCCAGGAGAAAGTGAAGATCATGTGTGTTCTGAGTTTTCTCGTGACGGACCATCGACGTGGCAATTGATCATAATAAACAGGTACGAGAAGAAATGAGAACAGAAGAATGAAAAACATCTGAAGGATCAGGGATTCATCAAAAATCCCCACTATAAGAGTGAGCAGGAAGAAGAGAAGCGCACAGGGAAATACGAACAGGATTTGCCACATGAGAGGAGTGTAATGTGATTTTTAAAGGTCCCTGTCCCGGACGAATTATTCCGGGAGCTTGGGAATTTGAGATTAAAAAAATTGCCTCA
>JAYVHR010000288.1:0-2041 GCA_043771075.1 Bacteriovoracaceae bacterium | reverse complement strand
AGGGTCGTGGACAAGGTCGGATAGGATGTCCAACCCCCTGCTGCCGCTCCCAGTGGAAGAAAGAGTGAAGCGAGAAGAACCAGAGCTGAGAGAAATGCAAACCAGAAGGAAAGCATGTTCAGCATCGGGAAGGCCATATCGCGGGCACCGATCATGAGAGGGATACAAAAGTTACCAAAGGCACCGATCAAAATCGGAGTAATGGCGTAGAAGATCATGATCGTTCCATGCATCGTGAAGAGCATGGCATACGTATCCGGTGGAACAACCCCCGCAGAGTCCGGGAAGAAAAGATGTCCAAGAATCGGGAATGGTGATCCTGGATAAGCGAGTGTCCAGCGAATGAGGATGGCCATCATTCCGCCAAGACCAAGGAAGAAAATTCCGTACCAAAGGAATTGCTTAGCGATCACTTTGTGATCGAAAGAGATAATGTATTTGCTCCAGAAGGTGGTAGGTTCCGGATGAATTTCGTTAAAACCGCCGCTCATAAATTATATCTCCCACTTCCAACCCCAGGCGAGGTTCTTGTTCTCAGGGTCATTAGTGTTTTTCGCCATTAATTCAGAAGTCTTCTTCCATTTCTGGAAGTCCTCTTCTGTGTAAACTGTCAGTTGTGCTTTCATCAGATAATGTGGGTTTCCGCACATTTCGGCGCAGGCGATGTCATATGTTCCCGGAACGTTGGCGTCCCACCAGATGCGCGTAACGCGACCTGGGATGGTATCAACTTTCATTCTCACGTTAGGAACAAAGAATGAGTGAATCACGTCTTTACTCGTTAAGTGGAAGAGAACTTTTGTTCCGACTGGAACACGAAGATCGTTGTTTGTGACAACGTCATCAGCAGTCGCGAAAACACCATCTTCACCGGCGTAACGGAACGACCACATCCACTGCTGGGCGAGGACTTCCACGCGGAGAACTTTTTCCGTCGCAGGATCCGGATATTTCCAGAAAGTGTTGAGGAGATCATTACTCGCAAGACGAGTGATGTTCAGATCGATTGTGAGAAATACCGCCGCACCGATTACCGCTGTTGCGATAATGTGCTGCTTTTTATTTCCGTAAGTGTAGTACGGAGTCTTGTGGCGCTTTCTCGAGTAGAGAAAAGAAAAACCGAAGAGCCCGATACAAACCAGGACGAAATAAAAAATACAAAGTGCCGTCGTATAATTCCAAAGGCCATCGATCAGGTGACCGTTGGTGGAAATGTCCTTCGGCGGCATCGAAAGGGTAAACCAGTTCATTCTGCTTTCCTTGAAAAAAAACTAATTATCTAAAATATTTAACTGATATTTCTAAAAAAAATCATCAAAATAAAAACACACGGAAGATAAATTAACGACCCGTAAAAATATCTTCTCGCCCATGTAAGTAAGGCCGGTGTTCCTTCCTCGAGAGCGTGTCCCCAGAGAGAGTACACAAAATATCCGCCGCCAATAAGGAGGACAGCGTACTTATAGCCTTCAGAAACTGCCCCGATATAAAAAGGAAGCATCGAAACAAAAAAGAGCGCCAGTGTGTAGACGCCAATCTTGTGAATCGTGGCCGAGATGCCGATGTGACCCGGATGAGTCTTGATGTCGGCGCGGTTGTAGTCATTGACGTGATAGATCGCGATGGAAAGAAAATGCGGAAGTTGCCAAATGAAGAGGATGGCAAAAAGAATGACTCCCAGAGTCCCGAGTGAATTTGTGACGGAAGTCCAGCCCATCAGTGGGGGAATGGCACCGGGAATAGCACCCGCAAACAGCGCCCAGCTCGTTTTAGTTTTCATCGGAGTATAGAGAAGAATGTAAACCACGGCCGCAATGAATCCGAGAATCGAGGTGAGGGGATTGATGAAATAAAAGAGAACGAGAAGACAGATTCCCATAAGTCCAAGACCGAAGCTCAACGCTGTATTTTCTGAGATGCGGCCTGAGGGAAGCGGACGATCTTTCGTGCGGTCCATGAGCTTATCGATGTCTTTTTCGAGATAACAATTGATGGCACAAGCCCCGCCGACAAGACCGGAAGTGGCGATGATGGAAATCAC
>JAYVHR010000287.1:0-2384 GCA_043771075.1 Bacteriovoracaceae bacterium | reverse complement strand
TGATTTCAAGAAAAATGTTCAACATCCATTCGGAGAGAAAGGTGTAGCTAAGAGAATCACAGAGATTCTCGCAACAGCGCCGATCCCTAAGACACTGGTGAAAGGATTCTATGAATAACTGGAAGCGTATTGTTGTCTCGCCCGACATCACAGTCATTGAGGCAATGAAACTCATCGACACCCTGGGAACTCAGTTCGTTATGGTTCTCGATAGCGAAGACACGCTTCTTGGTGTGGTGACAGATGGTGATATCAGAAGAGGGATTCTTGCGAACATCCCCCTGACATCACCAGTGAACATGATCATGAATACTAAACCAAGAATTCTCTCATCCGATGTTTCGAAAGTTGATGCTGTTGCCTTTCTTCAGGCCAATCATATTACTCACGTTCCGCTCGTTAATTCGAAAGGGAAAGTGAAGAGTGTCGTTAGTATTGGAGAACGGACTAGCCTCACTGGAAATCCAAGTACAGTCGTTCTGATGGTAGGTGGACTTGGTTCACGCCTGGGTCAGCTTACCTCAAATTGTCCGAAGCCTATGCTTCAGATCGGTGGGAAACCCGTTCTGGAAGTCATCGTCAGTAATCTTAAAGAACATGGATTTGTGGATTTCGTTTTCTGCGTAAACTATATGGCCGACATGATCATTGAACATTTCGGAGATGGATCATCTTTGGGTGTGAAGATTCGTTATGTGCATGAATCAAAACGTATGGGAACAGCGGGCGCACTTACTCTTCTACCGGAAGACATCAGTCCCACATTGCTCATCATGAATGGCGACATTGTCACAAAAGTAAATTTCTCAGGGCTCATGGATTTTCATCGTGAGCACAAAGCTGTCGCGACGATGGCCGTGAGAAAATACGACTTCCAGATTCCTTATGGAGTTGTGAAAACGGAAGATGGAAAAATTACAGGAATTGAAGAGAAACCAAATCACACATTCCTCGTGAGCGCCGGTATTTATGTCGTTGAGAAGACAACGATGAATTTACTCCCTCGGGGTGATTATTTTGATATGCCTCATTTCTTCGAAGCAATGATGAAGAACGGTGATACGACTCAGGCTTTTCCGATCCATGAATACTGGCTCGATATCGGAAGAGAAGATGACCTTCTCAAGGCGCAACAAGAGTTTACAAGCGAGCGTCAGTGAAAGTACTCGTCATCGGCTACGGTTCAATCGGTCAGAGGCACGTGAAGAATTTTTCTTCACTTGGTGCAGACGTCCGCGTTTTGAGTCGAAGAATACTTGAAGGAATTAGTTCTTACTCAAGTCTTGAAGAAGCGCTTAAAGTCTTTAATCCCACTCATGTCGTTATAGCTAATGAAACCTCTGAACATGGACCTACACTCCATACACTAAGAGAAAAAACTCTGGCTGCTGTGCTGGTGGAAAAGCCTTTGTACGCATTTCTCCCCAAAGAGCCGTTACGTAACAGCAACAATGTTTTCGTCGCCTATAATCTCAGATTTCATCCGCTGGTGAATAAGCTGAAAGATGCTCTTCATGGGAAAAAGATTGTGAGTTGGCATGCTTATGTCGGGCAGAATCTTGAGAAGTGGAGGCCAGGAAGAGATTACACAAAAGTTTATTCAGCTTCCAAGGAACTCGGTGGAGGAGCAATCAGAGATCTTAGTCATGAAATCGATATGTTCCGTTATTTTACCGGCGCTTCTGAACTCAAAGGGGCCCACGGGGGACACTTCTCAAAACTAAGTTCAACTGCCGATGATCATTATTCTGTTTTGTTAAGTTCAGATACCTGTCCGCACGCCAACATACATATGAATTGCATGGACCGTATTGTTCAGAGATTCATCACTGCTCATACGGAAGATGAGAGCTTTTCGATCGATCTCATCTCTGGTCGCTGGAGAACAAGTTCGGCCGACGAGAACAATTCAATCGATGCAAATACTTCTTACGTCGATATGGCCCGCGCATTTCTAAGCGGATCAAGTTCCCAGCTTTGTACTTATCAGGAAGCATGGGAAACCAATGCTTTGATTGAGAAGGCTGAACATTTATGAAAACGATTTTTACTGTCTGTGCCCGTGGCGGCTCTAAAGGTGTGAAAGGGAAGAATGTCCGGGATATGAACGGACTTCCGCTGATTACTCATACATTGAGACATGCACGCGCTTTTGGCGGAGTAGATGGCTTTGCTGTCAGCTCAGATTCCGAAGCCATTCTTGCTATCGCTGAGAAAGAAGGGTTTCTGGTCGTGAAAAGACCGGATGAACTGGCGACTGATACTGCGGCCAAGATTCCCGTCATCCGCCATTGTGTGGAGTCAGCTGAAAAAGCTCTGGGTAAGACTTTTGATTTTTGTATCGATCTCGATTGTACGTCTCCATTAAGAGACGTGAGTGATAT
>JAYVHR010000286.1:0-2962 GCA_043771075.1 Bacteriovoracaceae bacterium | reverse complement strand
TACAGAGAATTGAGACTTCACCTGCCTTGATGAAATCCACTTTGTTCTTTCTCGCGGAGTCGGAAAAAAGAGTTTCTTCTGCTGCTGCTGCTGTCTGAGAAAGAATGAGAGCAAACAGAATGAGAGTTTTCATTGGATGTATGACGAATATTTTAATCCGCCCTCGATGTCGCTTACCTTAGTCCAACCGGTAAAGTCCGCTCCCACTCCCCAGGAGTTCCGCAGATTCACTTCGCACTTTGAGGCCTGACGGTTCCAGCGCATTCCTGTGATCACGAGTCCGTGATTCGAATCCTTTCCATAGGCCGTGACGAGGCCCCCGAGAACAGTGTTGAGTTTTGTTCTCCCGAGATCTACTCCGATCGCGACGCTGGAGTTGCGTGAGAGTCCCTGAAGGATCGCATTCAGATTCTGCCTGATGGCCCCGCGGGAGAATTGAGCTGAATCAGGTACGCTATCGATCCTGCTTCCGGGAATTCTCCTGCGATTTTCCTCACAACTTTTTCCAATGAGCGTCCGCCGGAGAAAATTATCTGCGCTGGCCGATCCCGTGAAAAGTTCACTGACGTTTCGACCCTGAAGAAGCCTTGCCGGCACTCTTGCGCGCAGATCCTCAATAAGTCGGGCCTGGATGCGTTGGAGATTCTGTCGTTCCTGCGAACTGATCACACCATCCTGTTCACATCTGTTTTCTGCCTGCTCCCATTCTGTATAGAGACCCTTCAGAATGTCGCGGTCACAGCGGTTACTACGGAAAACAATGAGCTGTCTCATGGTGCATCCCCAGGAGCGGAGAGCATCGTATGGGGCGTGACTTTCGTTACAGACTCCGCTCTCCATTCCGCAATAGAGAGCTCCCTGGAATGAGCCACCTTCACTCTCAGTAGCAAGGGTCCAGTCACAACGGGAAATATCGAGAGGAGAAACACTCTTCCCGCAGTTCACGCGGTTGAGTTTGCAGAATGATTCTTCCGCCAGCGCACTCGCCACGAAGGCCCAGCAGTATCCATGACCGTCCTGATCCCGGACTGGGCCAAAGCGGTGGGAATAGTCGACGTTCAGACATTCTTGTCGCGAAAAATCTGCCCGGACAGGCTTGCATAATAAAATAAGCAGAGTGAGGATGAAGCCTTTCATCGTTATATCATCGGATTAAACGGAAAGAAATTAACTGACAGAAATGATCTTTCCTGTCACGATTATATAATGAACAAGCCTATTGGTATTTTTGATTCCGGACTAGGCGGTCTCACTGTTTTGAAAGTTCTCGCGAAGAATTTTCCAAATGAATCTTTCGTTTACTTGGGTGACATCGCCCGTCTTCCTTACGGAAATAAATCTCCCGAAACCATCCGCAAATATGGTGATCAGATTCTTCGCTTTCTGAAAGATCAGGATGTGAAGGCGATGGTGATTGCCTGTAACTCAGCTTCCACTGTTTATCTCGGAGAAAAATCCTTTGAGGGGATTCCACTGCTCAATGTGATTGAACCGGGAGCGAGAGCTGCTCTGGATGTATCTGGTGGTGATAAAATTGCTATTCTTGGAACCAGTGCCACAATCAGATCTCACGCTTACGAAAAAACGCTGAAGAATCTTTCCTCTCTTACTTCTGTGATTGAGATTGCGTGTCCTTTATTCGTTCCATTGGTCGAAGAAGGTGTTGTAGGGAACGAGATTACGGATCTCGTGATCAAACGTTACCTGGCGCAGGTGAAAGCGGATAAAATCGGAACGGTGATCCTGGGCTGCACTCACTATCCGGTACTGGCAGATGATATTCGGAAATATCTAGGAAATGTGAACCTGGTAGAGTCCGGAGAAGTGCTCACCACAGAGTTGAAGGCCTTGAATTTCACATCATCAAACAGTACCCGACAGATCAGGGTATGTATTACGGACGTGACCGATCACTTCGAGCGTCTGGCAAAAGAGCTGATGTATCCGGAAACACTAGGGCCCCTGGAAAAAGTTATCCTCTAAAAAATATGCACTGAAGTCTCAGGGATTCATCCTTTCCACCGATAAGTTGGAGGCAAGGAGAATCACATGTCTGACAAAAAAGTCGTCGATTTTAATGAAGTGAGAAAGAAGAGCATCGAGCAGAAGCGCAGAACTTTTGAACGCGTTGTTTTTCAGGACTTCCTAGGTGTTGAAACAGTAGTGGACGATCAGGGCTCAGGCTTTCCGATCAAGTTCATGGATATCTCCAAAGATGGTTGTAAGCTCCAGCTTCCATTCACTCTTAAGGCGAAAAACCAGTTCGTCTCAGGGAAAGAAATCACCCTCAAACTCTTTTTTACGAAAGAAACTTACCTTCCGGCAGTTGTGACTATCCGTCACGCTTCTGAATACATTGACCGTGATGGCAACGCGTGGCTGCAGCTGGGAGGGGTTTTCGACACGACACTTCCAAGCTATAAGGCCCTCGCTTCGTTCACAGAATTCATGTACCAGTACGCTGAGTACTCGTGCGTCGATAAGGGCGAACAGAAAGTCCTTTTCTTCTAAACCTACCAAGATAATTTTGTTACAATCAAGGCCTCCACTGGAGGCCTTTTTTATTATGAAGCTCGCCATTCTGGGTTCATCTCCCATTGCTCTCGAGGCCGCACTTCGTTTCCATTTTCATGGGGCCAGTATTACTTTGTTCGCCGGGACCGATGAACCCTTAGCCTGGAATGATTCTGAGGAGGCTTTCACGTATCATCTGGGGAAGCGCACACTGATCGAAACTGGTGCGACGGTGCAAAAATCCGCAAGCTGGAATGAGTGGCAGGAAAATTACCAGAAGCCATTAATTAACTTTCTTCGCCAGCATCAGGTTGTGAAAGGCTACGATGTGGTGTCTGTGACCAAGCGCTTTTTAGATAAGGAAGAAGAGGTTCCGGGGAAAACAAGATTCTATGATTTGTTCCGCGTGATTTATGAAATGAATCCGCAGGAATTTATCCTTCAGCAG
>JAYVHR010000285.1:0-5542 GCA_043771075.1 Bacteriovoracaceae bacterium | reverse complement strand
GTGTTGAAAGCTGTCCCTGCACCAAGATCGAAGAGAATATAATCCGCATCGAGCTCGTGGAGTTTTCTGATGATCTGGTTCTTGTGCATGTGCTTTAAGTTGGCCATGCCCAGTTCGTCCTGTGCTCCACTGATAATTTTCAGGTTAGCGATCGGAGTGGGAACAAGAAGGTCTTCAAAGTTTGTGATTTTTTTTGAAACGTAATCGGAAAGGGTGACCTGGGGAATGGGAAGACCAAGACACGTGTGAAGATTGGCCCCACCAAGGTCGAGGTCAACGGCGACAACTTTGTTTCCCATCAAGGCCAGACAGATCGCAACATTGGCGGAGACGAGGGATTTCCCTACGCCACCTTTACCACCGCCGATCGCCCACACTTTTTTCGTGGAGAGACCCGGCTCTGCATGAGCTTCACTGTTCATCATTTCCCTGATTCCTGTTAAGGAAAATTATATGGGGCCAGAGACACAAATGGAAATGATTCTTTCGAATGATTTCCCCGGGATATAAAGTTTCTGACAGACAGTTTTCGTTCAAAGTGTAGACTCCCGATAAACTTTCCTTTAAATTGGAAGGACGTTCACTACAATTGTAGAGCGATTTTGTTTATCTCCGAGGAGGAGATTTGAAGATTTCTCAGACCCAAAATTATGATTCTTCGTTTGAGCAGGTACTGCACAAGCGTTCAGATTTACACATCTTACGTAAGCTCTGGCACATCAGCACGGGCTCGCTTTGTCTTTTTATTTTCCTTCGCTCTGGTGATCCTCAGATATTCTGGGCCCACGCTATTATGGTGATGGCGCTCTTTGGATTTGGAATTGATATCTTCCGTAAAAAATATCGCAGAATGAATTCGATCGTTATTAAAATCATGGGCCCATTAATGCGGCGCTCAGAGAAAGAAGGAATGACCGGACTTCCTTTCTACGCTTTAGGATGTTCTCTTTCGCTTTATTTCTATGACCGCGATATCGCCATTCTTTCGATTATGTTTCTAGTTTTCTCAGATCCTATTTCTTCATTTTTCGGCGTGCTCTACGGAAAAGATAAAATCCTTCCGAACAAATCTCTCCAGGGAGCAGTGGCGGGATTCTTCACCTGTTATCTGATTTGTCTTTTCTACACCATGAACACTTCGACTATCGGAACTCACATCCTGACGTTCTCGATTATCTCGGGTCTTATTGGTTCATCGTCCGAACTTATCTCGGCCTTCAACGTGGATGATAACCTCACTATCCCGGTTCTATCCGGCCTCGGGATGACGTTACTCAATCACTTCATTACGGTGTTTGTTTAATCACTTTAAATTGTCTCTGAATTGAACCCATCTAAAATTTGTTTCTTTTGTTGCGATCGCTGTGTCGATAGCCTTTTTTGCTTCAGCGATATTTCCCTGGAATGCAAAAGCCTGCGCGAGGACAAAATAACTTTCTCCGTTCATTCTTTGTGTCACATTCGTCTGTGCGGCTTCCACGGCCTGTGCGCTTTCTTCAGAGTTCCCACGATTGATGAGAATCTGCGCCAGTTCGTTGTAATGCCCGTAAGGCGTAGTTTCGATTTCTTTCCGGACGATCTTCTCGGCCTTGAAGCGTATTTTTTCGGCCATTCGATGTTCATTTCTTCTTTCATGAATGTCCGCCATCGCCAGCAGATAAGGAGGCTCCTGCCTTTCTTTATAGGCCTTCTGATAGAGTTTCATCGCCTCTTCATCATTGTTCATCATGACTGCTATTTCGCCTTTTTGGGCCAGGGCCGCGTGATAGTCAGGCATAACTTTCAGCGAGGAGTCGGTATATTTTTTTGCGGTTTCTAAATCCAAAATCCGGAAGTAATACCTTCCCATAAGCATTCTTAACCAGGCAGAAGAAGATTTTTCCCCGGCACTTTCTCTTTTCAGAGCTTCCTGGAAATCCGAAAGTGCTTCAGCATTTTGCCCCTGCGCCAGTCTTGTCAGTGCCCGGAAAGTATATGAAGTCATCTCCGGAACCAGTGTAATGAGAATGTCAGCATCCCGTGCCGCCTCAGCAGGTTTTCCAAACCCGAGCTTGGCCGTAACGAGTAAGTTGAGCGCAGAAACATTGCCCTTACTTTCTTTCAATACATCTTCGGCGATCTTGATCGCTTCGGGAAATTGGTGACGGGCCTCTGCGACTTCTGCCAGAACCATCCGTGCGCTGAAATTATAATATGGAAGATTCTCGAGAGATCTCTTCGCAAACTTTTCGGCTTCGTCCATTTTGGACAGGTCACCGGTGAGTTGTGACTGGGATGCCAGTACCCCTGCGAGGCTTGATTGAGCGAGAGCATTTCCCGAAGCGCGTTTAATTTTTTTCCTGAGGAAAAGTTCCTCTTTTCTCATGTGGCCTAAAGAATCCGGGAATACTCTTTCACTGTACGCATAAGGGGCGATGTTATCCTCTGCCGGCGATACATCTTGTGAAAAAACCCCTGGCGCTAGAAGCGACAGGGGGAGAAATAGTTTAAGAAAGAAGTTCATTTAAGTTTCCTAGTGAGGTGTTGCAAGGAATGGGAATTGCGCTCTTCCTCCCCGCGAGGACTGACGGTAAAGAAGTTTGTGGACCTGGCCATAAGAAACGTTATCCTTAACTGATTTACCGGTAGCATCCCCGGCCACGAGAAAGCTGAGAGTGATATCTATGACATCATCTTCGATTTTTCTTCCTCCGGTCAGAATGCCTTTATCGCCACTAACGTCGGCATTGTAGGCAGTTTTTCCGGGAGCAATATTAACCCGGGTGTCGATCCGCATGACATCCGGAAGAAACGCGGTAGCAACTCCTGCAACAGTGGTGTCTTCCTTTCCATCAACAAGGTCAAAAGCATCAATTACGGTTGCTGCTTCCGCTCTCACCGGAGTCGCAGCATCACTCAGATCTGCAGAAGGTGGAACCATGTTAAATGCATTCAGGAGATCATTCGAGATAATGAGCCCCTCATTGATCGCTGGTCTTGCAAGTCGTTCGACCTGCATGGCATCCGGGCCCAGTGGTCCGTTCGCTTCCTCTTCCCGTTGAACGTTATTTCCATCATTGTCATCATCATTGGATCCGCAACTTATCGCGAGCGTGCCCAGCATGAGGATAGCGAGAGGGAGTTTAATAAATTCTTTCATTGTCGGTGCTTTTATATTTTTCATATTTTTATTTCCTTTTTTGATCAGCGATTAATGAAGACGGTTTCCCAGACATCAAACACGGGTTCTTTTGCCGCAGTCTGAAGGAAAGCAATGGGTACGCTGACCACAATGGAATTCACGTTATAGTCTTCAGTAAAGTCCTGTGCCTGTCCCGGAGGATTGAAGCCGACTTTCGGCCCAAGTCCCGCAGCTCCGGCGCGGACTTTAAAAAATTGCTGAACATCAAAGAAGAACGGATCCTCTCTCATTCCGGCAAACAATTTGACCGTCTGACCACCGAGAGTTGCTGTATAGACATTCAGTTTCCCTGACATTCCATTCTGAACAGAAGTTGTCATGAGTGCAGTGCCGTCTGCAGCAGTTGATGTAGAAACAACTCCGCCATTTCTATTGGCCGTAACCGTGATGGGCTGCTGGCCCATGGCATCCTGTGCACCGAAGGTGAAACTCAGGACGATGTCATTAGCACCTGTTGGCGAGGTATTTTTATTGTCGGCCGTTACGCGGGAAACATGAAACTGATAACTCGCGTCCTGACTAAAGTAATACTGCTGTTCCGGAAGGGATCTTGGAGAACTATTCATGATAAGAACGATATTTTTCTTATCTGCGCTCTTACCCGATTGATTGTCTTCGCGAAAGACATAGAGATCTGTAAGATTCAGCGCCTGATTTTTGAGACTGGTAACACCATCATCGTGATCTGATGCCAGTGCGAGTGGGATCTGCACTGATAGCACTGCTATAAACAGGCTTCCTCTCATGCACTTCATAAAAAATTTCATAAACTATTCTCCTTTGCAAAAAAAAACACAGTTTTCAGTTCTGTGAATTAGTAGCACTCCGGGTGCCATGAATTGGTGCAAAGGTTTCAAAGATAATTGGCGAGGTTAGGATGTTTTCACAAAGATTCAGGTGAGAATGACAGGTCAATCATCCTGTCGAAGGAGGAGATTTGCCTGTCTAGATTTTAAACCTTTCCAATTCAAAAATTCAGGAATTCAAACACAGCACTCTCACCTGAAGATTGAGCTTGGGATCGTGGACTGCCGGTTTGGCTTTAAGTTGAGGAAAGCGTGGTTCCAGTTTTTTCCAGTCATCTTCAGTCACAGCAATTTCAAGAGAATCTGCATATTTCTGAATCTTGGCGGCCTGATTTACGGTATTGCCGAAATAATCGAGGCCTACATTCATATTCGCACAGAGAACTTTTCCTTCGTGAAATGAAGCCCGGAGAAGAATCGGGGTGTCTGTCCGTTTTCCGTTAAACAAAGTATAAATTTCGAGAGTACATTCCATCGCTTTCTCAAGATCAAGGAAAGCGGCCATGATCGCATCACCGATAAACTTAACAACCACACCATCATGCTTCACAATGACTTCACTTACTTCGCGATAGTGCGCCTGAACGAGCTTGAGGGCCACAGCATCGCCAGCTTGCTTATAAAATGGAGTGGAACCGACAATATCAGTGAATAAAATAACCTGATTCCCGACATTAAGCTTTAAACCGGTCTGCAGATGATCTTCGGAGAAAATCTCGCGGATGTGTGGATTCGTGAGTGCTTCACCTGAGAGAAGACGATCTTTAAACCACCACGCTTCCTCGAGGGTGAAAAAATCTTTTCCCTCTGTCTGATTTTTTATCGTCAGCTGAAAAGTCGTTTTGAGTTTCTGGGTCGTTAAGCTGGAACCGTCCCATTCGAAATCCTTCTCAACTTCATGATCCGACAGCTCCAGGTAAATTGCGTCCTGAGAATTCTTTCTTCTCAGGCGATAGATCCCCGGGTTCAGATGAATCTGATAACTCTTGGAAACATTCGGGCCCAGACCCTGATAAAGCTTGATATGTTTTTTCTTCGCCGGTTCAGCGGAACAGTAAACAACTTTTGCAATGTGCCGGAGCTTCGGCGTGACGTGGAAAACTACTTCCACGGATTCTTCGGCTTCAATACCAAAAGTGGTTCCGCAAGGTTCGCAGCTCGTGACTTCAGCAAGTCCGGCAATACTTTTATTTTCGGAACGGGCACCCCTGCAATGAGGACAGATAATGTCCCAGCTGAGTGAGAGTTCTCCATCTTTTACCATCCGGATGCATGCCTTGATGGAGTCCTGCAAGTCGACTCCCAGCTTACTCGAAATCTCTTTCACATGAATGCGATCAAGATCGAGAGGATCGGCCGTCAGAAAATAATTTCTCATCGCCGAGTAAGCATCAGCCGGGGCCACATGCTGAATGGCAGTACTGGTTCTTTCTTTCCGCTCTTCAAGGATAAGAGTTGTTTTATCTTTCAGAAATTTCGCGAAAGTCTTTTCGAGTGCCCCAGGTACAGCCTTGAAGAGAAAATAATTAAAAATATTGCGAAAGCCCCAGCGGAA
>JAYVHR010000284.1:0-2424 GCA_043771075.1 Bacteriovoracaceae bacterium | reverse complement strand
ACTTTACGGAGCATTTTCAGAGGGATATTACAAAGCGCGCGTTCTACGTTTGAAATAAACTGGCCGTTTTTATAACCGAGAAGATGTGAGAGTTCTGATTGCGAGTAACCTTTTGGATGATTCATTCTTTTTGTACGGATAAGATGAGCGATATTCTTAAAGCAACGCATGTGAGGAACTCCAAAGTTGTGACGAGATTGAAAATAATAGTCATTTTTTCTAGAATGTCATTCGTCATTCGCAAAAAACTTATCCACAATCTTATCGGCCAAATGAACTTTTAAATAACCGGGAAAATTTTTATTTTATGAAACTCATTTCGTGGAACGTTAACGGTATTCGCTCTGTGCACAATAAGGGATTTCTCGAATGGATCACTCGGGAATCACCGGATATCTTATGCCTACAGGAGACGAAGGCAGATATAACTCAGTTCCCCCCCTCTATAATCGAGATTGAACATTATACCTGCCATTCAAGTTCAGCGGTGAAAAAAGGTTATTCTGGTGTCGCTACTTTAAGTCGGCAAAAAATCCTTGACACGAAAAAGGTTGAAAAAGAGGAATATGATTCCGAAGGAAGAGTTCTCATTCACGAATTTGAGGATTTTTTTCTGCTCAATTGCTATTTCCCCAATGGTCAGCGTGATCACAAAAGAGTGCCTTTTAAGCTCGCATTCAGTGATTGCGTGCTGATGAAGATGAATGAACTTCGCAAGAAAAAGCCCATCATTATCACAGGTGACTTCAACACTGCTCACACTGCAATTGATCTCGCTAATCCCAAGACGAATAAAAACACCACAGGCTTTCTTCCCCATGAACGCGAGTGGATGGATAAATTTATCGCCGAAGGATATGTGGATATTTTCCGGCATCTGCATCCGGGGAAAGAAGGTGCCTACACTTGGTGGAGCCAGATGAACCCCAGTATCCGGGAAAGAAATATTGGCTGGAGAATAGATTACTTTTTTGTCAGTTCGGAATTAGTCAGCCGAGTTGTGTCGGCGGAAATTCTGGCGGGGGTACGCGGATCGGATCACTGTCCGGTATCGTTAATTTTGAAGTAATTTTTTAACAGCGTCAGCGAGTTCAAAGAAGTCCAGAGGCTTAGTCATCATGAGATCGGCCCCAGCCTTTCTGGCCTCCGACTGCGATTTCAGATCCCCTGAGACGAGGACAAATTTCCCGGAGAATTTATTTTCATTCCGGGCAATAGAAACGAGTTCAATCCCGCTTCCTGTGGGCATGCGGACATCAGCAATAATGAGGTCGTAATTTTTATTCCGGATAAGTTCCAGTGCTTCCGTGAAGTCAGCACACGTATCAAGAGGAAGACCTTCGTCTTCAAAAAAAGTCTTCCCTAGCTCGAGAAGATCCTGCTCATCATCCACATAAAGGATATTCATTGGTTTGTGATTACCTGAAGGCCGGTGATTTCACAACTTGTGATTAGGCCAAGATATCGCGATTAAAAAGTACCTGTCCGCGCCAGGTCACGATGTTAACCAGCTCTTCATAACTTTCCCTTGAGATTGTATGCCGGGATACGATGGACTCCAGAGTTTTCTCTGCATTAACAAATTTTGATCCGGCCAATGGAACCACGATAAAATTCGCTTCTTTGCCCGGAATTAAATTTCCGGTCTTTTTATCCACGCCTAGAATTTTCGCTCCCGCCAGTGTCGCCCGGTAAAGAGCTTTCACAAAAGTCGCTTCGTTAATTCCTTTCTCGTCATTCTGTTCCACGAAGCTTCTCATGACATCAAACATAGAGAGGAAAGGTCCTCCTCCGATATCAGATCCCAATGCCCAGCGCACTTTTGCTTTTTCCGTCATCCGGAAATCGAAAAGTCCTGAGCCCAAGCCCTTCTGCTCGAGTGGAGCGTTTGAAGTCGGGCAATGTATGACAGCGGTTTCGGAATCCCGCAGAACCTTGAGTTCTTTTTGTGAGAGATGAATCCCGTGTCCCATGAGAGAGCGTTTTCCGAGCATGCCCGTGCGCTCGTAAATTTCGGTGTATGAGCTCACATCTTCAAAGCCTGGAAATTTCCGATAGAGAGAGAGAACAAATTCAATTTCCTGAGGTGTTTCTGAGAGATGAGTCTGTTTGAAACACTTTGCCTTATCAGCGAGCTTACTTCCCTCTTTCATAACCCGCGGAGTGGTGGTGATTGCAAATCGAGGAGTGAAAGAATGACGTTTGCCGAACTTGCGGATTAGTCTTTTCGTGAGAGAAAGAGAATCATCCTCAGACTGAGTGAGCTTCTTGGGTGAATTCATATTCATGATGACGTTACCAATGACAAAATCACCTTTCACATACTTCATCGCCGCATCTACTGCATGTTCATGCACAGAACTGTAGCAGGCACCCCCGAGAGTCCCGACACTAGCGAGTTTGGCGAAGAACTTCTTCGCTTTT
>JAYVHR010000283.1:0-5329 GCA_043771075.1 Bacteriovoracaceae bacterium | reverse complement strand
ATTGTCTCCATCGCAAAAGCTCCGGGTCGGGCAGACATGATGATTGGTGGCGAGAACATGCTCGTTATTAAATTTTCCCAGATAAAAACCCGTTCCGCCCTTGGGCATTTTGGCGGTTGCCGAAACAGCCCGGACAAAAGCTGCACTCTCCGAGTTAATCATATCTTTGGTGACACGATTTTTTCCCCACTCATCCCCTATCCGGTAGTCTTTGATATCGCCCACACGAGAATCATAAACCACTTCCCTTCTTGGAAGAGCGAATGCATTGAGTGAATAAAGGGCAAGGATAAGCGGAAGAATACGCATCAGAGTATTCTAGGGGAAACGCATCTTTTGGGTGGAACGTGAAGTGAACCGTGTAAAAACTACACGATTCTCCCTACGAGGTCATAATCGAGCACTTCAGTGATCTCAACCCGCACGAGATCTCCGGCCTTCGCGTGACCATCATTGATGATTACCTTGCCGTCGATATCAGGGGCCTGACCGGCGTGACGACCCTGAAGGAGGAGATTTGTTTCTTCGTGTGCGCCTTCAACCAGAACTTCGATCACTTTGCCGAGGTATTCCTGATTGAGTTCGCGGGCAATTTCTTTCTGAAGTTCATAGAGCTTTTCGAAACGCTCATCAATGACTTCCTGGGAGATTTTATCTTTGAGACGAAGAGCAGGCGTACCCTCTTCATCAGAGTACTTAAATACACCGAGGTGATTGAAGCGAGCTTCTTTCACACCTCTCATGAGGGCCTCAAAATCAGCTTCCGTTTCGCCCGGGAAACCCACAATGATGGAAGTCCGGAGAACGATTCCCGGAATTTTCTCACGAAGAGTTTTAATCTTCTGATGAATCACTTCTTCAGTGACCCTTCTGTTCATGCGCTTGAGAACTCCGTCAGCAAAATGCTGAACCGGCATATCGAGATACTTAGTTATCTTCGTTGATTTCGCCATGAGATCCATGACGTCTTCCGTGAGATCATCCGGATAGAAATAAAATACACGAACCCAGTCTATCCCTTCCACTTTTTCTAAGCGGGAAAGGAGTTCGTAAATCATCGGGTTCTTGCCATCTTTTTTCCCACCACCAGCAAGATCAACGCCATAATCCGAGAAATCCTGCGAAATGAGATTCATTTCTCTCACACCAGTAGCAGCGAGCTGCTCAGCTTCTTTAACCAGTGAATCAACTGTTCTTGAACGAAGTTTCCCGCGAAGGGTCGGGATAATACAGAATGTGCAGTTACGGTTACACCCCTCTGAAATTTTTAACCATGCCATGTAGAACGGTGATGTATTCAGGCGTGGATCAAACTCAGTGTGAATGTAACGTGGAATTTCCACGAATGATTTCTTCTCAAGTTTTCCTTCTTCCATCGCGCGAAGAAGCGGGACAATTTTCTGGTATTCACCGGTACCGATGAACATATCAACTTCCGGCATTTCGCCTTCAAGCTCATTGGAATATCTCTGGGCCATGCAACCAGACATCACGAGTGCCTTACAGTTTCCAGTTTCTTTGTAGCTCGCAAGTTCCAGAACCGTTTCAATAGATTCCACTTTCGCAGCTTCAACGAATGAGCAAGTGTTGACGATGATCACTTCCGCATCTTCCGGCGACTGGGCGATGGTAAAACCATCAAGCTTTAAATGGCCCAGCATTACCTGCGAATCTACCAGGTTCTTGGAGCAACCAAGTGAGGTAAAAAAGATGGATTTATCCTGAAATTTTTTCGTCGTTTCGAGTGTCATGTTAAGCCTATGAAAATTGAGTGTCTGTCTTGTAGAGGACTAGGGGGCAAAAGTCATTTTCTTTACCCCCCTACCCTGTAAAAATGTCAGGGTAACGTACCAGTCATGACGCACGCCGGCAAACATGATATTTCTCTCTGGTATCAAATTTTCGGCTTCATCTTTTGTGGAGAAAATTCCAACAAGAGTGAACAAAGAAAAAGCATTGATGGAACTTGGTGAAAAGTGGGCAAAGACCTACCAGTTACATACAATTTTCCTGAACTGTAATACAATTTGAAAACGCACTCACACTATCGAGAAAAAGATTTCATGGGTTACATCAGACGTGGTTTCAGTAAGGCCGGCCCCGCAGTGAAAATAGCTAAGAAAGCTGTTCTCTGGGGTACTATCGGCTTTTTCGTATCAACCGTGGCCACTGTCGTTCTCCTGAAATGGGTTCCTGTTTACTATACTCCCCTGGTTTTCATCCGCAGTATTGAATACGGTCTTGCTGGCAAGTGGGTTCCGATCCAGAAAAACTGGACGCCAATCGAAGAAATTTCTCCTCATCTTCAGAAAGCAGTTATTGCCTCAGAAGATCCGAAATTCCTTTCTCACAACGGTTTTGATTTCGAGGCGATCGCCAAAGCGATTGATGCCAACAAACGCCGTAAAGTGAAAATGGGAGCTTCAACGATCTCCCAGCAGACTGCTAAGAACGTCTTCCTTTATCCTTCCCGCACGTATCTCCGGAAAGGCATGGAAGTTTACTTCACAGTTCTCATCGAAGCACTCTGGAGCAAAAAGAGAATTCTGGAAGTGTATCTGAATGTTATTGAGCTTGGTCCGGGCATCTACGGGGCCGAAGCAGCTGCTGAACATTACTACGCCAAGACATCTTTGAAATTGAACCCGGGCGAAGCTCACCTCTTTGCCGCCATTCTTCCCAATCCTAGAAAGTGGAGCCCGAAGCGTCCCACGAACTTCGTTCTGAGACGCAGGAATTTCATCAGAAGAAATCTTGTTCTTCTAGGCCACTCTTACTTCAAGCCACTCAATACTTAATTAGTTTTTCAGATAGAAACAGCCGACCGACTGTTTATTTCTTAACGATGCATTCAGGACCATGAACGAAACCTCAACTCCATTCCGAAGTCCGATCAGTTCATCATTCAACTGAGCATGCTTATAAAATTTCGCAATCTCATCCTGAAGTTCAATGAACATCGCACGCGCACGCGCGAGTCGGTTTTGTGAGCGGGTAAGACCTACATAATTCCACATTGTCTGCTTCAACGTGAGCTGGTCCTGAGCAATGAGAGCAAGTTCAACTTCCTCGTGACCCTCTGACCAGTTCTTAATTTTATCCGACTGGTATTCCGTTAAAGAATCGATCACGGTCAGAATATCTTCGGCCGCAATGTATCCCCATGTCAGTCCTTCCAGAAGTGACGTGGAAGCCAGGCGATTGGCCCCATGAAGGCCGGTGCAGGCAACTTCACCAACAGCATAAAGCCGTTTCAGATTGGTTTTACCCTTGAGATCAGTCTTCACTCCGCCACATGTGTAGTGAGCAGCGGGAACCACTGGAATCGGCATCTTCGCCATGTCCACCTGGTTCTCGAGACAGTAAGCATGAATCGTCGGAAATCTTTCTTTCAGATATTCTTCGCCCTTGTGGGAAATATCGAGATAAACGCAGTCTTCTTTTTCTGCAATCATTTCTTCCAGGATAGCTCTTGCCACAACATCGCGGGGAGCAAGCTCTTCATCCGGATGATACTTCTTCATGAAAGCTTCACCCTTGGCATTGATGAGCTTTCCGCCTTCTCCCCTGATTGCTTCTGAAATCAGAAAACGGCGGTGAGAAGAACGGTTATAAAAAGTGGTCGGATGAAACTGGATGAATTCCATATTGGTAACATCGGCACCTGCACGATAGGCCATTGCATGACCATCGCCTCGTGCACCTTCCGCATTCGAATGGTGAAGGTAAAGAGCGCCAATTCCCCCAGTAGCGAGAATCGTAACTTTCGCGAGGATCTTACGGACTTCATTGTTCTCCTGATTAAGAAGATACGCGCCGAGGACCTGATTCTCCTCATAGCGCTGAGTGATGTCCACGCCATGGTGATCGGGCGTTATAAGATCGATCGCTGTGTGACTTGTGAGGAAATTGATATTGGGAAATTTCGTTTTATCAGAGAGATAATTAAGAAGAGAAATTTGAATGGTTTTCCCCGTCATGTCCCCTTTATAAATAATCCGGTCGCGCGAATGGGCAGCTTCTCTCGTGAAGAGCAATTCCCCTTCAGCGTCTTTTGCGAAATCGGCATGGGATTTATCGATCAGTACTTCATCGATAATTTCGGCCGACCTGGTGGCAAGTATTCTGGCAGCTTCAATATTTGAAGTATATGCCGATGCGCGGATGATATCAGTTATCAGATCTTCCTGGTCGTTCAGGTCTTTCGGACTGTATATGATTCCACCCTGGGCCCAGAAAGTATTTGTGATTTCCGGCCGCTTCTCACGAGTGACGATTGTGACATTGATTTTTTTCTCAGCAAGCTTAAGTGCTGCTGACAATCCCGCAATACCTGTTCCCACAATCAGGACATCTGTGTTGAAGTCTTTCATACCTGCCTGTATTTAAGCGAGATATCCACTCTTGGCGCACCATAGGTAAGCGAACCAACACTCAAAGCATCGATGCCAGGGATAAGATAATTTTTCACAGTATCGAGGCGAATCCCTCCGGAGACTTCAAATGTCATTCCGGAATTTTTTAATTTCACTGCTTCTCGGATCTGATCTCCTGAGAAGTTGTCGAGCATGACATGCTTGATACCAAGAGCGATTGCATCTTTCAGTTCACTCAGATCATGAATCTCAGCGATGATATTGTTATAGAAGGTTCCCTGCGACTGAAAGAAATTGAACGCTCCCTTCAGTCCGCCAAGACAAGACTTATGATTGTCTTTGATCATCCAGAGATCCGTCTGGCCCAGTCGGTGATTAAATCCGCCGCCCACGCGCACAGAATATTTTTCCAGTGAGCGGAGACCCGGTGTCGTCTTACGGGTATCGAGAATTTTTGTTTCACCTGCAAGGTTTACAAATTGCTTTGTCCAAGTAGCGATGGAAGATCCATGCTGAAGAAGATTGAGGGCAAGTCTTTCGCCAGTGACGGCAACATTGAAAGGAATCTTTGTCTTAAAGGTATAAGCTTCTGTTCCGGAAAATTCTTTGCGCTCAAGCTCGAGCACTTCAGAAACGTCAGATCCAAGAAATGAGAAAACAGCTCCGAAATAATCGGTGCCGGCCACAATCATCGGAGACTTTAATTTAAGTGTCAGTTCCACCGGATGGGTAGGAAGGGAGCGCAGATAATGAAAGTTCCGGTTGAGATCATCTTCCAGAAGCCACTTTTCCACATCGGGAAGAAGGCCTTTTTGGATCACTTCATTCATGCTTGGTAATTATCCCTTTTCGATTCAAGAGGCAAGGGAATTGCCTTTATGCCCGGCAGCTGAATGCGTATGAAATTCATTACTTAATCTTCCATTCTCAGGCATGTGAATTGCGACCCAGGA
>JAYVHR010000282.1:0-5602 GCA_043771075.1 Bacteriovoracaceae bacterium | reverse complement strand
TGTTCCCGGCCCTCCGTAGTGTTGCTATTCCTGAAGTCAGTCCGCAGATGTTAACGGGAATGACCCGCTCACCGGCGTACATCACAATATTTGAAAATGCCATTGAAGCAAGAAGACCGGCCGTTGCCCGCGCTCTGAAGATCCTCGAAGCGGATGGAGCATCGGCGGACAGAGTCGCTGATACCTACCGGAAATTCGAAACACAGTTCCGGCGTGTTCAGGAAGGTGCTGTGAGAAACAGTGATCCGGAATCTCTGGTGGCGCAGTTTATCCGGAAAGAAAGACAGGCCGGCAAAACGGATGACGATATTGCCCGTCAACTTGATGAGGCCTTCAGATCATGCCGATAAAAATCATATCGCTGTTTCTCCTTCTTCTTCTTCCGCTCCTGTCATTGGCACAGGATTATACTGCGCTTCAGGCGATGCTGGATCTCGATCGATTTGAAGCATACACCGAGGCTTGGGCCGCTACGATGCGGGGGAGAGGAAAGGCACCAATCGCTGATGTCATTCAACGTTTGGATCCGGAAGACTTCAGAGCGATAAACCTTGATCCATCTAAACTTAGAAACGCTTCCAATTATGATGGACTCATTTTACAGGTCCTCCAGGCAAGACACCCGGAGCTTCGTGCCACGGCTGCTGATGTTGACTGGGGATATAACTTCTTCAAAAATAAACTCAACGAAGCGTACCTTGTGAACGATGTGCGGACGAGAGCGAGTCTTCCCGATCCTACACCGATTCCGGAAGCGCAAAGAGTGCCGACTCCACTTGAGATGCCGGCGCTGAACTCTGAAGAAGTTCTTTTGGATGTTGATGCGTACGCCTCGGACCGAACAACCCGCGCCGTATTCTGGGAAGCTTCTGATTCCCGGAGACCCATTGAACTCTTTGTCGGAAGTGGAGGGGATTTCCAGGATGAGATTGCCAGACGCGGGGCCCGAGTTATCGGGGAAGTGGGAACCAAGGCACGGAACTACAATCCGATTTATCTCATACAGAATCCAGGCGAGGCAGGATATCACTACGCCATCACGGAAATTTCGGGCGCCGACCGGCTCAGACATTTTCAGCTCCAGTCCTCACTCATTCGTTGGACTCAGGCAAACGGTACACTCGCAGCACCGCCGCCTGTGTCAGTAGTAGGAGACGCGGCTGCGGTGCTCGCAGCTGAAGAGCGCACATTGGCCAACGTACTCCGAAACGTTCCCCGCGCCGATCACGTTGTGATTGGACAGAAAGGTGCATTCGAAAGGACTTTCGGAAGTCTGGGGAAAATCCAGTCGATCCTGCAACTCTATCGCGCAGATCAGGCGGGCGTGAAAGCTCTCCTGACACCAGCTGAACTAAAAATCGTCACGCGCGCGCAGGAGGCTTCTGGTGATCTCCCGAGTTTTGTCATGCGCTTCGCAAGCGACATCGATAAACTCTATGTGAAGGCTACCCCCGCTCTTACACGAAGAAATCTTCTGGCCCCGGCGTTTACCGTTTTCAATTACGACCGTGGCACCTACGAGATGTCGGATTATATTGTCAGCGGATCTGATGGGCACACTCAGCGCTGGAGAATTTTTTCCAACGTATGGGGCGACGAGGTTCTTCCTATCGCTCGTGCCTTAAAAGAAACCGGGACAACCACTGTTGATTACATCGGGACTGCGGGAGCTTTTCCAAATACTGGCCTTCAGGTCGGGGATCTGGTTATACCGGAAACAGCGACCGACATCAGCGGAGACATCACCCGTATAACGAGAAGTGATACTCTTAATCCTGCGGGTGCCAAAATCGCCAAGGCAGTCGTGAACGTCCAATCTCCCTTTGAAGAAACAAGGGCCTGGTTGGCACGTGCGGTGAATGTCTCACAAGTTGTGGAGGTGGAGACAGGATATCTGGCGAGCGTTTTCAATGGGCCAAATGACCGCCTGAACGTTCAGTTACTTATTTCGGATGTCGTTGGTTCAGAAGATGAAACTCTGGCGACGGCCTCTTCTTCCTCTCGTAGAAGAGCGCAGATCAGTGCGCTTTCGGAAATTATCGGCGACGCGGGTGTCGTTTCAACCGGTACAGTCGCAGCTCCTTCTAACCAGCTCCTGCGATGGATTTCAGAACTCGTTCCCAGCCGCGATATTGTTTCAGCGTCACAGATTGTCCGATCGGCCCAGGCAGCGGGGATTACCACTCGCCCAGCTCTTGAAGCCTTCATCAAAACTCAGAAAAGTTTTACCACGGCAAAACTGGAACTCGTTCTCTCCGGGGCGGATTCCAGACTGGCACGAGTAACAGCGGCCCTGAGATCGGCCGGAATGAATCCGGAAGTTGCATTATCCGCTGATCTTCTTGACGGTCGTTTTAATCCCGCTGTTAACGGCGCCGGAGTCCATCTCAATGTCCCGGCGGCAAGCGAAGCGCGTGCAAAACAGATTATAGATGTGCTGATTGCTGAAGACAGGGATTATCGTAAATTTCTGAATCTGACGGTAGGAACTACAATTCCATCTGAATTTGTTTCTCAGGGGGCAATGAATGAAATCAATCCTTCAATCAGGCCACGCTATCAGGCAGGTCTGATGCAATACTCCGGTCTGGCTTATACTGAAAACTCGAGTGGTGCGCTTAAGTTCGTCCGGGTGGCCGATGCTTCGTCAGAGCCACTGTCACTCATCACCAGACCACTCGTAACGGCTGGAGCTTGCTCAACCGGTGTCTGCACGGATTGCAAGATGAGTGCTCTCAACAATCTGCTTAAATAAACAGTTTTCTCATCTCTGAGAGATGCCGGATTTCAAATGACGGGGACGGTTCACCGGGCCTCTTCTTTTCTTCCGGGTTAAACCAGCAGGAATCGACGCCGAAGTGGTGAGCGCCGAGAATATCAGCTTCCCAGCGGTCTCCGATCACAATTGATTTTTCCTTCACAAATTTCTTTGCGAGCTTTGAAGAGTATTCAAAGAAACGAACATCGGGTTTGGCGAAACCACAGTCTTCAGAAACACTTACGAAACTGATGAACGATTTGAGCGGGGAGTTTTTAATCCGCTGTGTTTGAGTGTGGTGAATGCCGTTGGTGATGATGCCGATCTCTCCGTGCGCACTTAACCATTCCAGAAGCTCAACCGCGTGATCAATCAGGACAACTGTTTCGGGAAGGGCCTCGAGATATCTGTTACTCGCTATTTCCGGATCCATATCGATTTTATGAAGAGCGAATGTTTTCCGGAAGCGCTCCACTTTCAATTCGTCTTTGGTGGTTTTTCCTTCCTCAAAAAGTGTCCATAGCTTCCGGTTTTCGGCCTGATAGGAATGAAATAATTCCTCAGGACTCTTCACCGAAAGGGAACCCAGGCTTCTTTCAAATGACAGCTTTTCCGAGGCCCGGAAGTCGAGCAGGGTATCGTCGAGGTCGAACAAAAAGAGATCGTACTTCATCTACCAACCCTTCTCCGACCGTTAAAGACAGGAATATATTACCCTTTTTTCATGCCGGATTGCATCCAGTCAAAAGTACTTTACCATTAAATAGTGGTTATTGGAATTAGCGAAAAACTATGAATGTACCCGCTGTAGCACAAAAAACTTTTATTGAATTGAGAAACCGAGTGGAAGCGATGGAGCTTATCCAGTTCGTTTTGAAGAAACTCAATAAAAATCATGATCCCGTCAAACGCGCTCGTTACGTCCACCGACTGATCGACGAACTGAATGAATACATTTTCAACGATGAGAATATTAAGGCCCTCATTCCCTGCACCAGTGGTTGCTCGGCCTGTTGTCACACGCAGGTGAGTGTGACGAGTGATGAAGCTGATCTTCTCGCCTCGCGAATAAACGAAGGCATAGAAATTAATCTCGATAATCTCAGAGTGCAGATGGCGACAAAAAATTCTTCCGCTGCCTGGTACGCTCTTTCATTTAAAGAAAGGCAATGCGTACTTCTCACGTCTGATGGTCAATGTTCTGTTTATGAGGATCGTCCGGGAGTCTGCAGAACAAATGCCGTCCTGGGAGATGCTTCCCAATGCGATACCACCAATGGCGTCCAGTCTCAGAGACTGATCAAAACTCCGGAGGCCGATCTCGCTATTTATGCTTCGTATCTCTATGCCCCAGAGGGCGGGACACTTCCATATATGCTCGCAAAATCCCTAAAGCTTACCGATTCTTAGACAAAACCTATAGAAACAGGTAAAAAAGAATTACGCACCCGTAGCTCAGTTGGATAGAGTACTTCCCTCCGAAGGAAGGGGTCACAGGTTCGACTCCTGTCGGGTGCGCCACTTTCATCTGAAAAGCACTTATCTCCCACGTCAAAGCTAAGTGTTAGTGACCACTAAACCAGACATACTGAAAATTTACCGTGTCATCATACGTGTTATTGATAATCAAAGTTTTGGGAGTACCAAGACTATAATTTTCCCGAATAACTTTTCCGTAACTGTTTGTGACATTGAATCGTAGATCATTAATACCAGATTTCGTAATCTGGGCCTTAATTCCATTCACATACAAACATCTGTTGATTGTGGAGTAGCGCCATCTCTCTTCCCCACTCAGTGATTCACACTGGCCATCGTCAGAGCATCGGTAGCTTCTTAAATCAATCAGGCTTCCAGTTCTCACAAAAGAGAAAGATGCCGTAAGAGTAGAAGATTCAGGGCGACCTCCGGATCTTGAGACGATTGAAACTCTCTCACCGGTATAAACTCCTTTGGTCACAAGTCGATCCAGGAACTGGCCCAGGTTTGGGTGATACGGACAGGGGGCTGCAAACAATGAAGTTGAAAAGACACATAGGAAAAGCAAAATAGTTTTATTCATCGGGACCTCCGTTGTAAGAGAAGTCTCTTGTATTAATCTTCACAAAACAATGTTCTGCGGGTCCATTGCATTGAGGCTTCAATCAAAGCGATTTAGAATTTTGTGTTGTCTTCTACATATTCAAAACACCATTTTAAGAAGTTTAATTTCCTTAAAAGCTTAAAATCGAAGCAAGGTTTAGAGTTCCTACGCCTGAAAAGGATCGATTCAATGAAGAGTTTTTCTGCCGTCTTGGCACTGTCTCTGTTCTTCGCCGCGAGCTGCCAGAATAAAGGTGATTCATACGGTTCTGGAAATCCATTCGGTGAAGGACCCGCTCCGGTTTTTATCGGAGAAGTTGATATTCAGGGGGCCGACTTATCATCAGCTGGTGGCTATGTGATCCTGGCAAAAGCAGGGATCACAAATACTGGTACGTCTGCCATTCTTGGAAATATGGGAGTGAGTCCGATTTCTTACGCTTCGATGACGGGTTTTGCTCTCAGTCCGATAGTTCCATCAGCAGGAACTGTTTATTCAACCTCCAATCAGGTTGATGGAAAAGTCTACGCTTCTGATTACACGTCACCTACACCCTCAAATTTAACGACTGCCATTGCTTCAATGGAGACTGCTTATACTGATGCGGCCGGAAGAAAAAATCCGGACGCCACTGAATTAGCTTCAGGAAGTTTAGGTGGTCTGACAATTACGCCCGGTCTTTATAAATGGGGAACAGCTGTGGGGATGACTTCCGATGTTTATATTTCCGGTTCAGCTACAGATACCTGGATCTTTCAGAT
>JAYVHR010000281.1:0-3323 GCA_043771075.1 Bacteriovoracaceae bacterium | reverse complement strand
TTCTGTTTCTGAGCATCGGAAAAGTTGGCGAAATAAATATCCGCGTTCCAGGCAGGAGCTTCTGTTGTCGAAGGATTTTTATTACAGCTGATGAGGAGTAGAGCGAAGAAGAAAAATCCCAGCGTCCGTTTCATGAACCCTTCCTGTTGCAGAGGAGATTCATTTTTGCAGTTTGCGGGATACGGAACAATCCGGGAAAAAATTTACCAGTGAATTACTCGTGCAAAGGAGTTTGATCTGCAATCGCGTTCAGCTCTGTCAGGAGACGCGATTTTCTCATCTCGCGGGCGATGCCTTTCACGATGTAGCCGACAGCATAGGGAACGGAATAGGGACGATCCGGAGTATCCTTCACGGAATGCCCGAAGCCCAACTTGTGCAGCCATTCGTGCATCATATTGTCAGCGACCTGGAAGGGACGGAACTTGTTGAAGTATTTCCGGTTCATATAAATCCGGACGATGGAAGGATAGGTGTAACCTATCGTAATGGAATCATGATCTGTATAGAGTTCAATCTCGAGATCCATCGTATTGTTGGGACCATGACTGGTCATTCTTTCAGAGCCATCGAGGATTTTTTTATAGATCGCCTCATTCGAGAGCCCCTGATTGTCGGCAAATTGTTTTTTACCGTTCCAGGTATGTTCCAGGATTCTTTTTTTAAAAGAGTCAGAGCGGACAATTTTTTTAATGAGGCTGGAGGCTGAGCGGATTTTCTTTTCCTGCCTGTCAGTGAACCCGATCAAAGAAGTACGAACATCGAAATTTTCGTAAGCGTCTGAAGCAAATGACTTGGTACAGGAAATAAAAAACAGCACGATGAACAAGAAACACACAGTCTTTTTCAAATGCCACCCTCCACAACGGAATCTTCAGATAACGTTATGGTTGCACGGATAAATTTAGTGAGTCAACCGGCAGGAATTTATTTTTAAAAGAGGAATTGTGTCAGAAATTATTTCGGGTCACAATGACACGAAATGCAGGATCATCTGAGTCATTGTGACTCACGTGTGGATTAGTGTCGCATGAATTCCTGCATCTCAGAGCGCTTCTTATTGACCACCATGCGGATTCCATAGCGTGCGAGCATGTACTGCACTTTGTGGGGGCTCTTGAGATAGAGCTTGATGAGTTTCTCTCTCAGCCATGTGTCAGCTATTTTTTCACGGATAAATTTGGGAATGTTTTCATACTTCACATGGACTCCTTATGCTTAGACTGAGGAGAATTTATCAGTAGCTTATTTCGCTCACAATGAACGTTGCGATAAGTGGCCTGCGCTGTTGTTAAAGGATAATTAACTCATTCGTTATTGCTGAAGTCCTTCACCCGTTCTATTTTCCTTTTCCCAGAAAGGCGGAAAATGAAACCCAAGAAGATCCTGACTGTTGATGATGATGAATCGATCCGCCATGCGGTTTCAGAGATGCTTGAGTTCGAGGGCTTCGAATCCGTCTGGGCAAAAAATGGTCTGGTGGCGCTCGATTATCTAAAACGCATTCCTGATTCTGAACTTCCGGACCTGGTCCTTCTCGATTACATGATGCCGGTGATGAACGGAAAACAATTTTTTCTCGAAAAGATAATGGATCCAAGGCTCACGCAAATTCCTGTCGTGATGATGACGGCCAACGGAAATCTGGTGAATGTCATGGATAATGTTGAAACAAGCGGATACATGTCCAAGCCCATGGATTATGATACGGTAGTGAAGATGGTGAAACATTTACTGGACCACGACGGGAACAATCCTCTCAATCTGTAGTCATCTCTTTACCGGCAATTTCTTTTCCGGGCCGGATCCACTGGCTCATCTTATAGGGACCATGTCTCAGGTATTGCAGAAATCCAGTGGGCCTCAAGTCTGCCCCTGCCTGAAACGGGTGAAAGCGCAGGGCCTCCTGATCAAGGTATGATTCTTCCAGCATGCGGATCTTTGCCACCATCCTCCAGTTTTTCTTATTCTTCTCTTTCATCAGTACGCGAAGGACCACATTTCCTGCCATGACATTGCCGGTGAGTTTTTCTTCCCGAGTACCGGCCATCCGTTGACCACTGGTGGGTTCCACCATGATATCCACCACCGTACCTGGATTGATGGTGAAAGGAGAAATGGCGTAATAACTGTTTTCCTGAAAGTCATGATATTCCGTCGTGAAAGGGGCGAGTAGCATTTCCCAGGGACTTCTGAAACTTGCAAAAAGAAGATCCTGATCTTCTTTTTCGGCGGTGACGGACTTAATTCTATTTTTACTCATTCTGATTGTGAGACCCATGACATCCGGCCATTCACGCGTTTTCCACCACGCCCCTGAGAACCGGACCAGCGCATGCCGGGGAAAAAGAACCGGGGACTCAGGAAGAGTTTCCACTTCGGCGGAGAAGAGAAGTCCCCGCGGATGAAAAAATCTGGCATTGCGCAGAAGGCTTCCGGCCGCAAAAAAAAGTCCCAGGGGATATCCCAGTAGGAAACCAAGAAGCTCTGAAATACGTGCCGGCATGATAATCTCCTGCTAGAGATTAGCCTGATTTCTCCTTCCGTGAGATAAATAATTCATGAAGAAAAAAGCAATCATTGTGGATCTCGACGGCACACTCGCGGACATCACGCACCGGAGAAAATTCGTTGAAGGAAAAACCAAAGACTGGAAAAACTTTAACCGCAACATCATTAAAGACGATCTTAATGCCTGGTGCGCAGAAATAATCCGCAGAATGATTTCCGACCATCATGTACTTCTTGTTTCCGGCAGGACGGATGATTTAAAAAAAGAAACGATAGAATGGCTTGGGAAGCATGATGTGCCTTTTACTGACCTCATGATGAGACCGGAAAAAGACTATCGTGATGATACGGTGGTGAAACGGGAAATTTACGAAGAGAAGATTAAGCCCTTTTACGATGTTCTGTTTGTCATTGATGACAGGGCAAAAGTTGTCAAGATGTGGAGAGAAGCGGGACTTGTCTGTCTGCAGTGCGATTGGGGTGATTTCTAAATGTAGCGGGCGACCTCTTCTTCACCGCCTTCTTCTTCTTCCGAGGAATTTTTTGGAGAAGAATTTGAGCTCATCAATAACGCCACAAAGAGAAGAATGGTCATGGATTTCATATGACACTCCTGATGTTCTCTGATGAGCAAGTTCAGGGCCACAAACTTTTTTGATCAGTGATTGGGCGTCGACTGGCCCTAAGGTTCTGCAATCTCCTTCATGACTTGTCAGCGAACCCTATCGATAGCGAAGTATTGCTCTCGGGATTCTTCAGGGAAGTTTTGGAATGACGGATTTCACGAAGAGAATTGAACTTGATACTATTAT
>JAYVHR010000280.1:0-2014 GCA_043771075.1 Bacteriovoracaceae bacterium | reverse complement strand
TCTCAGCTGGGAAAAAAAGTCGCTATCGTAGAAGCAGATAAACTCGGTGGGGTATGTCTTAACCGTGGTTGTATTCCGACCAAGGCCCTCCTGAAGTCGGCCCATTCTGTTCACGAAATTCACGATATGAAATCTCTCGGGATCAACGTTGATCTCAAAGGCCTCGATGCTGGTGTTGCTGTCAAACGCGCCAATACAATCGCTGACAACATGTCGAAGGGTATTGCCTTCCTTATGAAGAAAAATAAGATCGAAGTTTTCAGTGGCAAAGGTGTCTTCAAGACAAACAAGTCCCTTGAAGTCACGATGGCCGATGGAAAAAAAGAAGAACTCACTTTCACCAACGCAATTATCGCGACCGGTGCAAAATATCGCGCGTTTCCGGGGCTTGAGCACGACGGAAAACGTCTCCTCGGCGCGTGGGAAGCCTTGAAAGTCGAAAAACTTCCGAAGTCGATCGGTATCGTCGGTGCCGGAGCTATCGGAATGGAGTTCGCTTATTTCTGGAATGCTTTCGGTGTCGAAGTCACAATCTTTGAAATGCAGAAAAATCTCCTTCCGATTGAAGACACTGATGTTTCGGTGGAAGTTGAGCGCGCCTACAAGAAACTCGGCATGAAAATTCATGTGGGTGTGGAAAAAGTAACTGCCAAAAATAACGGAAACGACGTTACGATCTCCGTCACTGAAGGTGGCAAGAATACTGATCATAAGTTTGAGATGGGTCTTATTGCTGTCGGGATGACTGGTGTGATCGATGGCTTCGGACTCGACAAGATCGGTGCGAAAACAGATAAAGGCTTTATCGTTGTTAACGAAATGTATGAAACAACTGTGAAAGGCATCTACGCTATCGGTGACGTTTCAGGACCGCCTCTCTTAGCACATGCCGCTTCTCATGAAGGTGTTGTTGCTGCCGAACATATCGCAGGTCTTCATCCTCACGCGATTGATAAAATGAACATTGCCGGTTGCACCTATTGCCAGCCTCAGGTGGCTTCAGTGGGTTTCACTGAGCGCGCTCTGAAAGAAAAAGGCATCGAGTACAAAGTGGGGAAAGCTCCTTTCACCGCAAATGGGAAAGCGATTGCTTCGAACGAAAATAACGGTTTCATCAAAGTCCTCATGGGCAAGCATGGAGAGCTTCTCGGTGCTCATATCGTGGGAACAAATGCGACTGAGCTCATTCACGAATACGTTCTCTTCCGTACGATGGAAGGGATTGATGAAGAAATCTTCGCTACCATCCACCCGCATCCGACTCTCGGTGAGTTTCTCGGGGAAGCGGTCCTGGCAGCGAAGGGCAGAGCACTTAATCTTTAATTTTTAGGAGATATATTTTATGGCACGTACAGAAGTAGTTATGCCCCAGATGGGAGAGTCGATTACGACAGGAACCATCACCAAGTGGCACAAGCAAGCTGGTGAGATGATCGAACTCGATGCGATCCTCCTTGAAATTTCTACAGATAAAGTAGAATCAGAAATTCCTTCGCCGACCGGCGGAAAAATTGTTCAGCTTCTCTTTCCGGAAGGCGCCACTGTTGATGTGGGCAAGGCGATCGCAATTATCGAAGACGATATGAATGCTGCTGTTGATGCGGCTCCGGCCCCGAAAGCTGCTGCGGCCCCTGCTGCTGCATCTTCTCCCGCTGCTACACCGGCCGCTTCAGCTCCTGCTGCCGCGCCGGTTGTGGAAGAAGAAGGATTTCGCTTCTACACTCCACTCGTGAAAGCGATGGCCAAAGAAGCTGGGGTTCCACTTTCTGAGCTCAAAAATGTTAAAGGCTCTGGTGCCGCTGGTCGCGTGAATAAATCTGATCTTGAGACTTATATTGCGGGCGGAAGAAAAGGTGGCGCTGCTGCTGCTTCAGCTCCGTCGAAGTCAGCTCCTGCTGGATCCGCAGCTCCGGCCGGAAAAGCAGAGACTCGTGGATCTGACCGCGTGGAAATCGTTGCGATGGATAACATGAGAAAGGCCATTGCTAAAAACATGGTTCTCTCAAAACAAACT
>JAYVHR010000279.1:0-4928 GCA_043771075.1 Bacteriovoracaceae bacterium | reverse complement strand
GAGCGCGCACTTCTGGATTTCGCAGGTTGTGCCGTAGTCATCTCCCACGATCGCTACTTCCTCGACAGAATTTGTACGCACATTCTGGCTTTCGAAGGGGATTCGACAGTGACCTGGTTCGAAGGAAACTTTGAAGCCTATCATGAAGATCTTCGTCGCCGCGTGGGTGACAAGGCCGATGTTCCGAGCCGTGTAACTTATAAGAAATTGACGAGATAGTTTGTGATGATGTTCCTTTTACTTTTTCTTTCTGAAGTTTTCGCCTGCGATACTCTGGGTGATCAGCTGAATTCCCAGTTAAAAAAGAAACTTGATGACTATAACAAGTTCATCATTTCTCTTCAGAACGAGAAAGATCCCTTGAAACAGATCAATAAAAGAATTAAATCTCACGGGCTGCTTATGGATGCTTACATCAATGAGAAGCTCGTGAAGAATTATCCAAGCAGTTTCTCGCTGGACTCCATCTCCGGTGCCCGCACAATGTTTCTGAGAAGCACCAAACTTCCACCCGGCCTCAGTAACGATATCGTCTATGAAATCTCTGCCAATGATTCCACCAGACCACTTCGCTCGTGGCAGATTCCCGCGAATCACACTTTTCAGGGTGTCCTTGGGAACGAGATTCTTTACCAGGGATATCTCTCCACACCTTGTTCACAATTCAAGCGGGATGTTATGCTCGCCATTTCTACAAAAGGAAGTTTCCGCGCGATTCCGGATGTAAAGTTTCCCGACGTGAAACGTGGAATTAAATGCCCGGCCGCTAAGTTGATCTTCAAGGGGTCTGACTTCGGGTCATGTGTGGAAATGATTGATGTGAAATCCAGAAAGAGAAGAATTATCGTTTTCCAGAATCCGATGGCCTGATCAGAACTGGAAGTTTTCTCCGCCAAAACTCTGAATGATTTCAAAAAATGGTGTGCCGTTATCCGAACCGAGTACCTTGATGACTTCTTTCACCTTCTTATCTTCCATGAAAACGACGTATTCAAGATTTCTGCAAAGAAGTTCCATCACTTTCTCAAAGTTCAGATTCGCTTCACCACCGTAAAGAGAAAATAAAAGTGCGGCCCTGTGTAAGGCATCTGCCGCGCTCGATGAGTGAATCGTACCCATAAGGCCCCGGTGTCCGGTGTTCATCGCCATGAGAAAGGGAACCACTTCATGAGAGCGCATTTCCCCGAGGAGAATCCGGTCGGGACTCAGGCGAAGGGAGTAGGAAAGATAGGCCTTAAGACTTGTCTGCGGTGTTGTGCCGGAAAGAAATCTCGTCTGGTGAGGATGGGCAGAGAGAATTTCATAAGTGTCTTCCAGGATCACCAAGTGTTCGTGAGGAGAAATCAGTGTGAGAAGACTTGTGAGAAGTGAAGTCTTTCCGGACCCCGTCGATCCCGCGATCAGAACATTTTTTCTTCCCTTGACCAGTCCCTGCACATCAGTTGTTTCGCCAAACGATTCCAGAGGATGTGGTGTTCCCGCAAGTCGCCTCAGGATCAGTTTGGATCTTCCCTGCGGGGAACTCGATCCATGAATGAGACTCAGTCGATAATTTTGTCCAAAAAGATCTCCGTAAAAACTGACGAACGGATGTTCCACATTCCAGTTCTGGTGATACTTCAGAGAAATGGTTTCGAGCCACAACTGCCATTCTTCTTCATTCAAAGGAACGGATATTCCGAATTTTTCTCCTGAAAGTGAGAGCCTCTGTGATTGATTCGGGGAATGGAAAAAGAATTCCGTTCCTTCTTCTTTCAGGATTTCATCCAGGAAAGGCCAGGTCGTGAGTTTAGCGAAGTTCTCTTTAACAGCTTCAAGTTCTTCAGCGGAGTCGAGTACCGGCAGCTCATGGAAGAAATCTTCCCACGCCGGAATGACTCCCTTGTTCAACCAGCCGACAAGAAGTTGCCTGGCCCGGGTAAGGCCATCAACATCCTGCTGGTGAATCTCTGAATCTTTAAAAAGGGAAAGCATTACTCAACGGCCTCCAGGACTACATAACCATAAATCTGCTTGTAGGTCGTCTGGTCGGACTTCGATTCAAAGAGATGTTTCAGTATCGGAATGTCGGAGAGAAGGGGAATCCCTTTACGGTCTTTGGCCGTTGTCTGAAAGCCGATCTGAAAGATCTTCATCGGCACTCCGATCTCTAAGAGAGCTGAGGAGATTTCTTTACTCCCATTAATCGCCTGCTGGACCGGGCGTGAGAATTCTGTTTCATATTCGAGAAGGAGCTTGCCGAACGACTCCGTGATTTTGGTCTTAATTTTCAAACCTGCAAAACGCCAGTCAATCGGGGCGATTACTGTAGATCCCTGCTGGGCAATGTTCTGGTAAGGAATCTGGGACCCGATTTCAATTAGCTGTGGAGTGGAAAGATTAACAATGAGTTCAGGCTCTGCGAGAGTCGACAGATCAAGCTTACTTTTCTGAAGGAAGACCTGATTATCATCGATAAGTTTTCTGATCCCAAAATCGAACAAATTGCCAAGTGTCGTCTGAAAAGCATCCATACCGAGATGAATCTCGCGGCCATCCATCTGTTCCATCTGAATGAGCTTTAATTTCAGGCGATAGTTTTTATGCTTGAGTCTTGAATCCTGCTGAATGAAAGTGACACGGTAAAATCCTGAAAGCTGCTTCAGGAGACTCTCATTCTGAGTGCCTTCGTAAAAGCAAAGGATATCGAGCCAGTCCACCTGGCAGGCGACGGAAGAGAAACCGTTGGCATAAAGCTTCTTGTAGATTTGACCAACGATATGGTTTCTCAGTTTCGGATCGAGAGAGATTTTGAAAAAAACCTGCTCCTGGAACTGGCCTTTAATTTTTTGCAGGTAGAGATAATCTGAGAAATCGGAAAGGATTCCCGAAGCCGTCATCACCGGGCCCTTGATATCGATCTCGAGATTCAGGTTTTTCAGGGCATCGGCGAGCTGGAATGTTTTCAGGAATTTCTGCTTGGAGAGGACATAAATACTGAAGGTTTCTTTCCCTTTTCCGTTCCAGATAATCACATCGGTAAACCCGACTTTTTTCCCTTTCAGGAGGAGTTTTCCCTGCTTGGGCAGGAATTTATAGGAAATTACCTCGGGGTTCCCCACGGAAAAATTCCTGAGGGTCTCGATTTGGATTTCCTTTTGTTCTCCCTTGGCGAGGATGATGTCCTTGGGACCTTCGGAAGCAAATGACGCAAGGGGCACAAAGAGGAAGATTTTGACAAAGAGGAGGCATCTCGTTACATTGAGGGGCTTCAAATTACCATAAAGCTTAAACTTATCTCGGGAGATATATATGGCATCAAGAACAGCAGTTACAGAAAACCGTCGTAAGGCCAAGCACAGAGCAGCTGGTGCTAAGAGAAAAGCTGCCAACAGAAACAAGGGCACTACGCCTAAGTTCGCTGTCCACCAGAAGTAATTCATAATCGGTCTCCTTACGGGGCCTGAAAAATTTTGAGGGATTCGTTAATGAATCCTCTATCGACGGAGACCACTAAAAGGTCTCCGTTGTTTTTTAAGCACAGATCTAATTTCCCCTGACCCTTCAACTCCTCACATTTTGAAACCTCAAGCTCGGCGATCAGATCCTCAGGGATAAAATATTGCTGCTGGAAAATTTCGCGCACGATTCGTGCACGACCTTCTTCTTTCTCGTGAAAGATTCGGATGGGAGTGGCGAAGGCCGGCAGAGCGATGAAGAAGGCGAGGCTAGTAACGAATTTCATGGTTCTCTCTTTGAGTAGCTGTTTTAAAATGAAGGTTCTGGATGAGGGGAAGGATTTCCCAGTTCTCATGCTGGAAAAGAAGGGCGGCTTCATTTTCCTTAACGAGAACCGTTATCCGCTGATCCAGTTCATTTCCACCTTCATTTAGCACTCCCATGAGCTTTTTCCTTCCCGAACGGGTCATAAGCAGGACCTTTTTTCCATTCTGAAAAGGGGTGTGCAGACGGGCCTCAAGCTGGACCTCAACCCATCCGGGTGGCATGGAAAATGTCTCCGCTGAGGAAGTGTTGTCTCCGCCAAAGAGAAGGAAGAAAAAGACATTCGAGAGAACCAGGGCAATGGCGAGTTTCGTCCACCAGAGCTTAGTCTTCGTATTTTTTCCCGAGATGATTCCAGCGAGTTTCGAAATCATAGAGATGCTCCTTGGTTCTTGTTTCATATGTTTTGTTAAGCCAGAAAATTGCTCCATACAGGAGACTGGCCGATGTCAGTAAGAGGATAAAATTGAGGACAACTTCGCCGCGTTCTCCTTTGAGGCTCGCTTCAAGATCGGCATGATCGCTTCGAAACCTCTGGCGTCCCAGTCGACCGAAATTGCATAAGGAAAAGAAACGTATTGGTAATTCCAACGTGAGCTCCGTAAGATGGCCGTTTTATCGATACTTCTCTGGTATCCGGTCGCATTCAGTTTGAAAGGGGTTATAAGGATTCTGGGGTCCATCGGACAGCCCCGGGTTTTCAATTCCGCCATCTTTTTCAGATATAAAATGAGCTCAGCATTTTGAAGTGTAACCAATAATTTTTTAAGTTTATCCGCAGCCAGAGCATGTCCCTGAAGGCCGGGGATGAAGATAAGGATAAATTTCGCGACTTGAACATTTCTGAGCGCCAGATTCGTCCGGCCCATGAACTTCATGTACTGATGGATTTCTCCCTCAGTTTCTTTTGTGCAAAGAAAGAGTTCAGTTCTTTTCTCAAGGAGATGAAAAGAGCGTTGCAGGCGAAGAGCACAGAGAATCATGACTCCGGAGAGGCCCACGACCATGAGGACAAAGAATAAATTCATCTCTCCGCGCTCGCTCATATCTTTCCCTGCAGGCGGAGAGGAACAGAATGCCGTCGGGAGACAGAAGGTCGAATCCAGGAAACGGCATTTTTTTCACGGGTCACTATGATCCGGCAGCGGGCGAGGACATCTTTTTCG
>JAYVHR010000278.1:0-3134 GCA_043771075.1 Bacteriovoracaceae bacterium | reverse complement strand
ATTGTGAACGGCCTCGGAGGAATCGGGCCAGCACTTGCGACCATCAGTCCAGAAAGATGGAAGCTCGGAACTCCGGATGGAAATACCCGCTCGTTTCTGGGGAATCTTGAATTCTGGATGGTGCCGATCATGGGATCAGTCATGGCGCAGGAATTAGTCGGGAGAGTTGTCGCCAGCCGTTCAGCAAAAGTTGCGTACAATTCCTGTTTTCGTGCCGGAATTATTTATCTGGTGGTCGGCATGATTCCGGTTTTCATCGGGCTCTTCGGCGTCGCTTTTGTTCCGGATCTTAAAGAACCTGAAATGATCATGCCACTTCTGGCAAAAACTCATCTCTCATCTATGGGCTATGTGCTTTTTGTCGGAGCTTTAGTTTCAGCAATTCTTTCGACAGTGGATTCCACACTTCTTTCGGTCTCAGCACTGATTTCCCATAACCTCATTCTTCCCTCGGTAAAGAATCTTTCTGAAAGTCAAAAAGTGGTGATCGCCAGAGGAGGTGTTTTACTTTCGGGGCTTATTGCTTATGGAATTGCGTTCACATCAGATTCGATTACGGGTCTGGTGGAACTGGCATCAAGCCTCGGGGGCCCATCGATTCTGGTCATGACATCGATTGCGCTTTTTGTAAAAAAAGGAAATGCCATCAATGCCATGGTGGCCTTCGTGGGAAGTATTCTCACGTGGGGAATTTCCCATTTTGTTTTTGAGATTGAATTTCCGGTGATGTTGACTGTCGTGATGTGTGCGGCAGGATATTTTCTTTCCCTGCCATTCACGAGTAGTGCGGCAGGGAAAGAAATAGAAGCTTAGAAATTAAACAGTGAGAGTTGTAGGAGCAGTGAAGTCACGATCCATAACTGTTTTTCTCTTATCTGCTTTAGCGTTTTCAATCGCTTTCATGCAGACCGTTTGCACGCGAACAGTGAGCTGATCGATCGCCTGGGCCGATGTCGAGAGAGAGGCTTCGTCTTTAATGAGTTTTTTCACTTTTGACGCGACAACGAGGGCCTCTTCAATTCCAGAGTTCTCTACATAGAGATTGAAATCCTTCCCCATAACCGTCTTTCTTCCTAATTTCTGTGCGTGGCTCATGGCGTCGCGACAGGCCTTGGTAATATCCTGATTGAGAGGATCAAAAAAGCCAGACGAAGTATTCATGTCGGCTTTTTCTTTGATGAATTTCTTTACCTTAGAGATAACAATCAAGCTTTCCATTGGGGGAGCTCCTTCCTGATAACTGAAACATTGTGAGTAATTAACTATCCTCGAAGAGTCTCCTCCGGGCAAGTTGAAAAGGGCCCCTCAACCTTAATTGTTAGCTATACAAAAAGGCGTCATTGGGCTAAATTTTTCCCTTCTGAAAACTGTATTTATGTTAGGAATTTCCCATGGATGACTCGCGACGCATAGTAATTACCGGCATCGGACTGACAGCTCCGAACGGCAATGATCTTGCCGAGTTTCGGAATGCACTTCTCGAAAAAAAATCCGGCATCAAACATCATGAGATTCGCTACATGGGCAAGCAAGCTGCCGGCATGTGCGAATTTGATGAAACAAAATATCAATCCAAAAAACTTCGCCGCCGCGGAACCCGCGCTGGCTCGATATCAATTTATTGTTCCAACGAAGCGATTCGCGATGCAGGCCTCGACTGGGCCGGCGTTGAAAAATCAATGGTCGGTGTTTTCCTCGGCATCACTGAACATGGAAACGTGGAGACCGAAGAAGAAATTTTTCAGATGCATCAGAACAATCTCGACTGGAAACTCTGGTCGCCACATCACAATCCCAGAACTGTTTCCAATTCACCTGCTGGTGAAGTGACTCTGAATCTTGGAATCACAGGACCACATTATACTCTGGGCTCAGCATGTGCCGGCGGTAACGTCGGAATTATCCAGGGAGTTCAGCAGCTTCTTCTGGGAGAAGTCGATCTCGCTCTCACGGGCGGGATTTCTGAATCGTCTCAGACGTTCGGGATCTTTGCCGCTTTCGCTGCTCAGGGTGCTCTTGCTCAGAATGAAGATGCGACCAAAGCATCGAAACCGATGGATAAAAACAGAAACGGAATCGTGATCTCGGAAGGCGGAGCGGTTTACGTTCTGGAACGACTCACTGATGCGAAAAAAAGAAACGCGAAAATTTACGCTGAGATTGCCGGCTACGCGATTAATTCCGACGCTTCTGATTACGTTAACCCGAACTCTGAAAGACAAGTGGAGTGTATGCACAAAGCGATAAAACGCGCCGGCATCACACCCCGTGATATTGATCTCGTGAACATGCACGCGACCGGAACTGGTGCCGGAGACATTTCTGAATCCCGCGCTGTCCGTGATGCATTTGTCACTTCCGACAGGACTTATGTGAACTTCTCGAAAGGTCACATCGGTCACTGCATGGGAGCGGCAGGAGCACTCGAGCTCGCAGGCAACATTCCTTCTCTCGTTGATGGAGTCATCCATCCGGGAATGAATTGTACGGATCTTGATCCGGACTGTGTCATTCCGAATCTGGTGTATGAATCCAGCATTAAGCTTCCGAAGGTTGATTATATCCTCAACAACTCTTTCGGAATGCTAGGAATTAACTCAGCTCTTATTGTAAAAAGATATTCGTAAAGACCCGAAGGAGTAGACCATGACCGCCTCTCAAGTTCGCCAGATCGTAATCGACATTATCGCTGACATCGCTCCTGATGAAGATGTCACCACTATTGAAGACAACAAGTCTCTTCGCGAGCAGCTCGATCTCGACTCTATGGACTTCCTCGATATCGTTATGGAACTCAGAAAGCGCCATAAGGTGGAAGTGCCACAGGAAGATTATCCTAAGCTCGCTAGCCTTGAGAGCTGCGTGGCTTACCTCGCGCCAAAAATGGCCTAAATGAACTACGACTGTATTGTCATCGGGGCCGGAATGTCGGGGCTCGCTGCCGGCATCCGCCTCGCCATGTTTGACAAGAAGGTCGTTATCCTCGAGAAGCATTCCATTCCCGGTGGACTCAATTCTTATTATCAGAGAAAAAATTTTGAAGCTGGTGGAGTGAGACAATTTGATGTCGGGCTCCACGCTCTTACAAACTTCATTAAAAAAGGCGAGAAGGGGAAACCATTCTCAAAACTCCT
>JAYVHR010000277.1:0-5210 GCA_043771075.1 Bacteriovoracaceae bacterium | reverse complement strand
TTCGATCGCAGCTCCCGGAGCATTCGCGGCCCGGGCCGGAAGAGTGCTTCGACGGTAAGAGTTTTCGGCGCGGTGATCGACGAGGAATTCATCAAATGTTACCGGATTGTCTCTTCTATACACTTCCCACGAAGTCACAACACTTCTGTGAACGAGATAAACGTTAAGCATTTCCGCCATGTCGCTCGCAATAAAGTCAGCAACAAATGACATGAGTTTTTTAGCGAGGAAGGTTTTCTTTTTCAGTATTTCAGCACGAAGACCTGAAGTATCGAGACGAGTCTCTACTCCATCAACAATAAGAGTGATCGGTGGAATCGTAACAGAGCCAAAGCCGATATTGAGAGCAGGTCCACCAGCAGCTTCAAGGTTTGAACTTACGCGAAGGACCTTAACTCTCGCCACACCATTATCAGTACGAAGACGAAGGGTCATGGAAAGAGTGACTGGTTTGTTGGAAGTATTGATCCGGAGATTAGCGACAGTGGCCTTGAGACCATTTCCGCATTTCTTCGCCCCCCTTAACTTATCTTCACAGAGAGACATCGTTGCACCCGAAGCAACTACTGAGGGAACGCTGATAGTGAGTTTGACATCAAATCCGTTGGTGCCTGAGTTCGTTATTTCCGTTCTCAGGCTTTCTGGATTTACAGTTCCGGTAACATTGATTGCACCGGTATGGAGATAAAAATCGAGATCGCGGTTTAAGTTGATGTCGCTTACTTCATTGAGAATCGGAACAATCGGATTCGACATGAGAGCAGCTTTCGGGAGTGTGAACTTATAGATGTCGGCCGGAATCGCGAATGTGCGCGCATCCCGCTGGTTCGTATTGTATTTCAGGGCCATGAGCATGACTTTGAGAATTCCTTTCTCATTCACACGGACGGCCATCTGATCCTGAGCAAGTGCTCCGGTAGAAATCAATAGAAGAAACAGAAGTTTAAACATAACGAACCTTTTTATGGATTCTTAATTATGGTCTTTCAGTTGTGTTAAGAACAGTTAAGGGTGGGAAAATACCCGGTGCTGTCAAAAATTTGGACAGGGATAAGTGCAGGATTTAGCGGGATTGGTTACCAAGGGCACGGAGATAAGTTTGATTGAGCTCAGTCCAGAGAATGGCCTTTTTACTCTTACTCAGAATTTCCCAGTGATTAAATTCTTCGATCGCCGCAAGGAGTTCATTCGGCTTCCAGAGCTTGGCAGTCCCCTGAATGTCCTTATCGTAAGATGAAGGACGTGGTTTCTGATTGAGATACGATGGATCCATCACTTTAATGAGATGCGACTGCATGAAATTGAAAAGGCTTCTCATCTTATCGAAGTCGCCCTGAAGCTGAATCACCTTATGGAAAAATTCGAGGCGCTTTCTTCTGCAAAAAAGTGAGGCGAGAGCGAACTGATCGAGGCGCTCGACTTCGAGGAGTTCCTGCACTTCCTTCAGACTTATTTCTTTAGCATCCGGATAATTAATTTTAATCAGGGCCATGGCATTGTAGAAAGTCCCGAGATTGTTCTCGAGAGAATCCAGAATCCAGCCTTTCGAATCGTAGGAGAGAGGAAGTTTTAAGTAATTGCAGACGAAATCAAGAAGCCTGTTTGGTTCCCAGAACTTTGGCGGTTCCACCTGAAGCGAAGTGACCTTCCCTTCTTTCTGTATTTTCTTCCAGCCCTTGTCTTCTGATTCAAAGCTCAGAATAACAAAGCGCCCGGTGATCTCGTTAGTGAGAAGCATATCCAGGACATCCGCGTGAAGATCCTGGGCCTGGTGAATGAAAAAACTTTCTGAGGTACCAAAAAGAGAAAGCGTCTGGAATTCTTCTTCCACCCAACTCTTAGTGACTTCCGGTGCCATTTTATAGAGAACAGTTTTATTGCCGGCCCCGCGAAGAAGATAATCCTTCGCCATTTTGAGAGCAACGGGATCAAAGGTGGAAAGGGCGAGAAGACCTTCGTGACTCTCTAAGAGATCTTTCTTAACGTTGGTAAAGAAATCCCATATCTGCCATTTAGAAAGCATACAAAATCATATCCCTGACACTTATAGCGGCCTGACGGCTCATGCCTTCGAGAGTTTTTCTCTGAACCCCGGCGTTCTGAGTCGCAATAACCTGGGTGCCTTCTTTATCGAGAATTTCCCGCGTGTACTGAGCAGAAAGCGGAATCATTTCATTGAAGATGACACGTGATGTGAGTTTCACCTGGTCGCCGATTCCGGATTTAAGAAGTGCGAGTTCTTCTTCCGTTGGTTTTTTGATCACGATGATCTGAAGATAGAGAGTCGCAATCGTTGTACCGGGAACAGAAAATTTCTGGCGCTTGTCTCCGGTCGCAGTGGGAACGATATCGTTGGCGACACGCGAACTTCCGCGTTTTAAAGTTTCAGTCATTTTTTCAGGAGATTTGATGATGCCCACGAGAACAGCATCGGAATCCGGATTGTATCCACTCTCGAGCTTAAGTCCCGCGAAGTTCATGAGTAGTGAATACGTATCACGCGTAAAATCGGCACTGAGATCAGGCAGGTTGGAATAATTGTAAAACATCGGTACAGAAAGGCTCTGTATTCCGTATTGAGACAACGGATTTTCTTGTTGGGTAAAGCGGTATCCACTGCACCCGATGAGGAGTAAAATTAAGGGGAGAAATCGCATGCTTTAGCTATATCATGGACAACATACCTCTGCTAGGTTACTCAGGAAAAGATGTTTAAAAAATTGGTTTTTAAGGGTTTGAATTATAAGGACTTGGATCGCTACAAGGAACATGACTTGAAGCGGGATGAGATGAAGTCTTTTTACCAGACTTTCGATTTCATCGACCTCCTGAAAAAGTGGCCCGATATTGTGGGTCCCAAAATGGCGAAAGTGACCTCGCCACTGAAGCTCAAGCACGATTCCCTGATCGTCGTCACTACTCACTCCACCTACTCGCACGAACTCTCCTATCTCTCCGAGCAAATCAAACTCGAAATTTTTAAGGCCCTGCCCGAACTCAAGACAGTGATTAAAAAAATCATCTATGAGACTCAGGAAGGTTATTTCAAGCAGCGGGATCTGGTAGCTCTGGACCGTGCCGAAATTGTAGAAGCGGCAAGACCCCGCCTCCATCCGCAGTCACCGCAATTCAAAATACTCAAGGCCGAAGCCGAAAGAATTTTCAGTCACATTGAAGAGCCGGAACTTCGCGCATCTATGATTACAATTTATATCCAGACAAACTAAATTTCAGGATCACCAACTCTCCCGTTTTTATCACTTCAGGTTTTATCGGCGCACACTTCAGGATGTGCGTGAGATTTTCCCGCGGTGTAATAAACCAGGCGCTGCCCTCTTTCGTGAGGGCCTTGAGTGATTTCGAAAGAAGTATTTCCCAGTCGTCTTTTAAGAAACTCCGGCAATGGGCCCGGACCGGATCGGGAGAGATCTTTCCATTTTGCGGAAGATAGTACGGAGGATTGGAAACAATCAGGTCGTATTTCTCTTTGGCCTTCCAGTCCGAGACTGATGACCAGAAAATTTTTGTTTTCGTGGTTGGAATGAGTTCCTGAATATTTGTTTCGAGAAACGGCTTCCAGTCCATCTGAAGCTCCAGAAAATGAACTTCGGGAATGTTGAGTTTCATGGCGAGCTCAATCCCGATAATCCCTGATCCGGCACCTACATCCAGGATTTTTTGCGGCTTCCCGCCAGCCTTTGCGATCTCCTTCACCAGAAGAAGTGAGTCTTCGTTAAAGCGGTAAAAAACCGGTTGTGAGTAATCACTCATGGGAGAGGAAGCGGACAGTTTCAGTCACAAGATTGGCATCAATGTCACCGAGTTCAATGAGTTTCCAGAGGGCGGGCATAAAACTTTCTTTTTTTGCAAGCAGGCTTCTGAGAATATGACGTTTCCCGGGGAGAAATGCCTTTCCAGTCTTCGTTGAATAAAAATCCGACAGCTTTTCGTTTTCCATAAGGAACATGAACCACAGAGGATCTTTTTCTTCGACACTTGCCAGTTCCGGCAGGAACTCTTCCGAGATGACGGAATCGATGGGGAGAAAATACCACGCCCAGTATGCCTGGCTGGCAATAGGCATCGTCTTTTTTCTCAGCCGTACAGCGAGCTTCTTTTCATCAAGCCGCTTCATGCGGAGAAATTGCACGAGGTCCGGTGAAATTCTTTCCACCGAAAGAAGTGTGAGCTTTCCATCGAGCTGAGACTTTTCGTGGTCATCAAGTTCACTGATCAGATTCGGATCATTCGTGAATTCCTCGAGATAAAGCGCGAAGAGTTCCCATGTCTTTCGATCCGAAGGGTGATTGGCGATTTTCGTCACCATGGCCTTGAGGTTACTTACAGCGAGTCGCTGATAGAAACTCGGATGTGCGCTGTAACCTTCCCACAGTCTCACCGGGGGTGATTTCATCATATTACGGAGAATATTATCGGAGCGGGTAACATTTCCAATCATGAGATAGAGATAAGACTTCATGATTTTTTCTGCCGGCGTATTCTCCGGGACGTCGATGAGAACGCTGATGATTTTATTTTTGACAGTGAGATCAGTAATGAGATTGAACTTTGACGTCAGTATTTCCGTTAAGAACGCAGATTTCTTTTCTTCTTCTGCATTCATCGGATCAGGACGGGAAACTGATTTGAGCCATCTCTTAACCGGGTGATCATCAGGGAGTTTCAGCATGCATTGGCGGATCTTAATGAGAAATTTCTCATTCAGGCGGTCGGCGGGATAAAGGAGAATGCCCAACTGGGTCGTTTCAGACTTCAGCTCTTCGCAGGTAAAGGCATCCGGATTGATGGAGCTGATGACCCTGAGACCATTCAGACTGATTTCTGCCTGAAACGAGACGTTACCGAGAGTGATCTGTCGTTCGGTTACTTTTTTTTTTCTGCCGGTGTCTCTTCCTGCGCATGAACTGCCTGAATGAGACTGATATCAGCGGAGCGGAAGAAACGGAAAATCGATTTTCTATAATAGAGAACTGCTAGCAGCAGAACGAGAGAAAGTATCAGGAGGTACTGCAGGTAATTCTGTTTCTGTAATTGTGGCTTCGGAGTTCTTAGTTTCGGAACCTTGACTGGCTCCGGCTCGGGTTTTGCGACTATTTCAAGTTTTTTTTTTGATTCGGGTGAAACGGGCGGCCTGGAATCGCCTTTCGGCATGCCTGATACGTACGTTCCATTAGGAGGGGTATTATTCA
>JAYVHR010000276.1:0-3396 GCA_043771075.1 Bacteriovoracaceae bacterium | reverse complement strand
TATGCACTCATGTGCGGTATCACTGGTCGAATTCCAAGAATTTATAAGATAAAGTAGTTTCATGAAGCAAATGGTAGTCAGTCGCATAGAAAATCTGGGCCAGTCGATCCTCGACACGGTTAACGGATTAGGGGAGTTTACGAACTTCACGCTGAAAACTATCTACTGGACCTTCAAGCCTCCATACCGTTTCGTCCTTCTCTTTGATCAGATTTATTTCATTGGTAACAAATCTATTTTTATTATTTTTCTTACCGCGAGTTTTACCGGTGCCGTTTTCGCTTTCCAGATTTATTCAGGATTCAAGGCGATCAATACGGATTCATTCATCGGCCCGATCGTTGCGATCGCTCTGGCGAAAGAACTCGCGCCTGTTCTCTCGGGTCTCGTGGTGGCAGGTCGTTGCGGGGCTGCGATGGCAGCACAAATCGGATCCATGAAAGTGACAGAGCAGATTGATGCTCTCGAAGTCATGGGTATCAACTCATATCAATATTTGGCCGTCCCAAGAATCCTCGGAGCGACGATTGCACTTCCGATGCTCTCGGCACTTTTTCTCGTCATCGGTTACTGGGGATCGTGGCTCATTGGAACGAAAGTCCTCTCGATTGATCCCATCATGTACACGCAGAAAATTTCCGACATCATGAATCTCAGCATGGTCGCCGAAGGAATTATTAAGGCCACTGTGTTCGGTTATCTCATCGGCATCATCGGAACTTACCAGGGCTTTAATGTCACTGGTGGTGCTGAAGGCGTGGGCAAGGGAACTAACATGGCCGTGGTGTGGGGAATGATCACCGTTCTCGTGGTGGATTTCTTCCTCACTAGTTTCCTGGTGAAAATCCTGTGAGTGCTGAGAGATACGCCGGAGAGTATTCAGTCGAGTTTAAGAATCTCAAGAAAATGTTCGGGACATCGACAGTCCTCAATGACGTCACTTTCGGAATCCACAATGGGAAAATAACGACCATTCTGGGATTCTCCGGCGCAGGTAAAACAACTTTAATGAAGCACATTCTGGGTCTCACGAAGCCAACTTCCGGAGACGTTGCGGTTCTTGGTCAGTCCTTGGGTGAAATGTCGGAGCTTGAACTTCGGGAATTTCGCCGGAACTTCGGCATGGTTTTTCAGTACGCTGCCCTCTTCGACTTCCTCACTAGTTTTGAAAACGTCGCCTTCCCGATGAGGGAATTTACGAAAATGAATGAGGAAGAAATTAAACAAAAAGTTATGGGACTTCTGGATTCCGTCGGGATCTCAAAGGAAGCCGCCTACAGATTGCCTTCGGAACTATCCGGAGGGATGAGAAAAAGAGTGGGTCTTGCTCGCGGTCTCGCACTCGATCCGCACATCATGCTTTACGATGAGCCAACTTCCGGACTCGATCCGATTACAACTCACGTGGTGTATGACCTCATGAGAGACACTCATCGCGCGAACGAAAAAAACGGATTTACCTCGATCATCATCTCGCATGATATCCATGCCACACTAAAATACTCTGACTACATCGTCTTCATGGAAAATGGCTCAGTAGTTGAGCATCTTGATGTGGCAAGTTTCAAGCTCTCTAAAAATCCGGTTATCAGAAGATTCCTTGAGTTATAGCCGTAATCGCTTATCATAAATTAATAACCGATTAACGTGTTATTGAATTTTGATGGAGTAAAATTCTTGAACCCACTTAAAGTAGGATTGCTGACATTGGCGGCGATGGCCAGTGTAGTGGTGATGTCATTAAAGATCACCTCAAACCAATCCGGTTTCGGGTCGCATGTGGAATATAAGACCATCCTGAAAGATGCTTCCGGCATCTTTGAAAAAACACCCATTAAAGTTGCTGGTATCAATGCCGGACGAATCAAGAAAATTGAACTCGTCGGTGCTGAAGCTCTCGTCACATTCGAAATCCAGGAAAAAGTAGTCGTATCTCCGAAGGCATCACTCAAAATCAAGAGTGTGGGTCTTCTCGGAGATAAATTTATTGATATGGATCTTGGTGGTATAGATGGTGACCGCCTGAAAGCAGGTTCACTCATTGCCACTTCCGGTGGCGGTGGCTTTGATGATCTCGCCAAAGACGCATCGGCAGTACTGAAAGAAGTAAAAGACATCGCAGCTTCTATTAAAGAAGCTCTGAAAGATGAGAACGGTGACAACGTCGTGAAAAAGATCATGGCGAATATTCACGACATCTCTGACAGCTTAAAACGTGTCACTACCGGAAACGAACAGAAACTGAATCAGATCGTGGAAGATGTCCGCGCCGTCGCTGCCCAACTCGCGTTTGAAACTGACCGGTATCAGAAAGATTCACTCATGGCCGATCTCTCGAAGATCGGACCAATTCTTGATAAAACGGATGCTGCGGTTTCGGATCTCCAGGTCATCATTGCTGACGTAAAAGACGGCAAGGGTACCGTTGGTAAACTTCTCCGTGATGATGCCGTTGTCGACCAGGTTTCCCAGACTCTTTCTTCAGTTAACCGTCTCGTAAACCGGATCAATAACATTGAAGCGGATATCGGTCTCTCTACCGGTGCCAATACCCGTCAGGGTTCTGATACAAGATTTGATATTGATATCTATCCAGCTCCTGAGCGCTTCTTCCGTATCGGTATAGTGACAAACGAATTCGGCCCGCAGAACGAGCAGAAATCTGAAACCTACACCAGCGTGAACAACGGTGATGAGGTTAAGAAGAACACTCGTAAGATCAACAAATCGAGCTTTAAGTTCAACCTCCAGATTGGTCGCCGGATTCAGCGCTACGGTATTCGCGCGGGACTTATCGAATCAACTGGTGGTGTGGGTCTAGATTATTATTTCCCGGCATGGGGAACGCGCGCAGGTGTCGAAGTATTCGATTACCAGAAAGACGCCGGACCGAATGCCCGTCTTTTTACAGAAGTTAAACTTTATAACGTTCTCTTTGCCCGCGTAGCTGGTGAAGATCTTGTTTCGAAAAGTGGAAGGCAAAGTGCCACAATTTCCCTGGGTCTCAGATTTAATGACCAGGATCTCGCGGCACTCATAGGGTTATTAGCAAGATGAGCATGAGTAAGAACTGGCTCATTCGCACGAAATCGAATCACATCCTGGGGCCAATCTCCAAGGATAAGGTTCTGGAGCTTCTCCAGAATGGTTCGATCAAGGCAGATGACGAAGTTTGTTCAGGTAATGGCTTCTGGTTTTTCATCCGCGAGGATGAGATGGTCACGCGTTTCCTTTTGGGCCGCGAACAGCAACTATTCAATCCGATCTCTGAAGCAAAAGACGTTCTCACTTCTCCCCCGAGAGGTGGACAGCAGGACGAAGACATCACTATGGTGGGTGGATTTAGTTTGAAGGGTCTGAATAATACCCCTCCGAACGGAACTTACGTTTCCGGAT
>JAYVHR010000275.1:0-3428 GCA_043771075.1 Bacteriovoracaceae bacterium | reverse complement strand
GTTATTGCGTCTACCAGACGCGAATCCATAGAAGACATCAAAAAACTCGTGAAGCTCGAAGTAAAAGAGAAGCCGGGAATTTTTACCATTACGGAAGCGAGAAAGGCCGAAAGCATTCTCTCGAAAGCCTCCGCTCCGTTTATCCAGGGTGATGTTGAGGCTGCGTTTAAGAAATCCAAGCATGTTCTCGAAGGGCACTTCACCTGTGGCGGTCAGGAACACTTTTATATGGAATCCCAAGCGGCGGTGGCCTATCCACTCGAGGGCGGACAAATTGAAGTCCATTCTTCAAGCCAGCATCCTTCAGAAACCCAAAGAGTCGTCGCGGAAGCTTTGGGCCTTCCACTCCATCATGTTGTTTGTGTCGTGAAGAGAATGGGTGGTGGTTTCGGCGGAAAAGAATCGCAGGGTGCGCCCATTGCTGCTTACGCCGCTCTGGTTGCCCATAAATTAAAACGACCGGCCCGTCTCATCCTTACTAAAGATGACGACATGAAAATCACGGGGAAGCGTCACCCGTTTGAAGCTGAATACAAAGTCTCTTTCGATGATTCAGGAAAAATCTCAGGCATCAAAGTTCTTCTCATGTCTGATGGAGGAGCGTACGCCGATCTTTCTTCCTCGATCTTAGAACGTGCCATGTTCCATCTGGACTCTGCTTACTTCCTTGAGAACTGCCACATCGATGGCGTCTGTTACAAGACAAATAATCATTCCAATACGGCCTTCCGCGGATTCGGCGGACCCCAGGGAACAATGGCAATGGAATCGATCATCGAAGACATTGCTCAGTTCCTGAAAAAAGATGCCACATTGATTCGTCAGACAAATCTTTATCAGGGAAATAACCTTCGAACACCGTATGGTCAGGTTCTTGAAAACAACATGCTCCCGGATGTGATGAATAAACTTCTCGATGGTGCCAACTATGAGGCCCGCCGGAAAGAAATTGACGAGCATAATAAAAAAAGGACCGGAACCATCCGGGGACTTTCATTAACTGCTACCAAGTTCGGCATTGCTTTCACTGCGAGATTTCTCAACCAGGGAAATGCGCTCGTGAATCTTCACCTCGACGGCACTCTTCAGGTCTCTACTGGAGCCACCGAGATGGGCCAGGGCGTGAACACCAAAATCCAGCAGATCGTCTCTCATGTTCTGGGTGTGCCTCACAAAGATGTTCAGGTCATGCCGACCTCAACAGAAAAAAATCACAATACATCTCCTACTGCTGCTTCTTCTGGAGCAGATATCAATGGTGCAGCCGCGAAGAACGCTGCTGAAATGATCAAAGGCCGCCTCACGGAACTCGCCAAAAAAGTTTTCGCCGGAGAACCCGCAGACGCCATCAAAGAATACGAGATCATGAAAGGTGAGCTCGATGCCGATATTATTTTCGCGAATGGTAAAGTTAGCCAGAAATCATCCGGCAAAGAAATCACACTGAAGGATCTGATCGGCAAGGCTTACTTCAACCGCATCTCGCTCGGTGCTTATGCCTTTTATAAAACACCTGGACTGGGTTTTGATAAAGCGACAGTGAAGGGAAAAGCTTTTAACTATTACACTCAGGGCATGGCCCTCTCGGAAGTTTCCATTGATGAATACACCGGTGAGCTGAAAGTTCTCCGCACCGATATTCTCATGGATCTCGGTCGCTCGATTAATCCCGGCATCGACCGCGGTCAGGTGATCGGTGGGTTTGTTCAGGGGATGGGTTGGGTGACAACTGAGAGTCTTTACTACGATCAGAAAAGAAATCTTATTTCGCATAGTCCGACGACTTATAAAATTCCTAACGTTCAGGATATTCCCCGCATTCTCAATGTTGATTTCATCGAAAATCTGGATAATCACGTCAACGTTTATGGGTCTAAGGCAGTAGGAGAACCGCCACTCCTTCTCGGAATCTCAGTCTGGACAGCGGTGAAGAATGCTCTCTCGTACCGTGCCAACGGAAAAGCATTGAAAATCAAATCACCTGCGACTCAGGAAGAAATACTCATGGAACTCGAGAGGATCAGATAATGGAAAGAAACTTCGGGCAGTTTTGTGAAGAGTTTCTTCGGCTCACTGAAAGCAACACTCCGATGGTTGTTGTCACTCAGGTTTCGCAGCGAGGGGCCGCTCCCCAGGATATCGGATCGCGGATGATCGTGGGAAGAAACGGCGATATTCTTTTCGGCACTGTTGGTGGGGGAAAGATTGAAGCTCATTGTCTGAAGGTCGCGACCGGTTATCTCAATTCAAAAGAACATGCGGAGAACCAGAGTTTTACGTGGAATCTCCAGAAAGATATCGGCATGACCTGCGGTGGGGAGGTCACGATGTTTTTTGAAATCCACAAACCGCAGGACAAGTGGGAAGTGGCGGTTTTCGGTGCCGGACACATTTCGCAGGAACTCATCCGCGTTCTTCTTCGTCTTGATTGTCACATTACAGTTGCTGACCAGAGAGAAGAGTGGCTCGCAAAACTTCCCGACTCAAAACGCCTGAAAAAAATCTGCACTCCGGATCTCGCAGCTGTTGTTGATTCACTCACTGACAATACTTTCGTCGCGAGCATGACGATGGGACACGCCTCTGATGTTCCTGTTCTCGTTCGCGCTCTCACGGTCAGGAATTTTCCGTATGTGGGTGTGATCGGAAGTGTCGCAAAAAGAAACCGGATTGAAAAAGACCTGATGGAGATGGGTGTCGCTGAAGCGCGTTTAAAAGATTTTTTCTGTCCAATGGGAGAAGCCTTCGGCCGGAATGCTCCAGCGGAAATAGCCTTGAGTGTAGCGGCCCAGCTTCTAAAGACCCGTGATCACTTAACAGCAGCGGGGGAGGGGTAATTCTTACCCTCATCAAAACTCACGTCTCTCAGTTATAATTGAGGGGATGATATCCCTCATCTTCATTCTTATTTCGGCCCTGACATTTGCGGAAGAGTGCTTACCCGAAGGGCTTCCCACGACATCGAATGATGAAATCGCCAACACGCTTTGCCTTTTCTCCAAACCACTTATTGTTGGTGCCAGTGTTTCTGCCGGCTACGGAACATCCACTGGCGGACCTGCTGCGATACTTTCGCGCAGACTGAATCCTTCGGCCGAAGTCCGCAACCTCGCTTTCAATGGTGCCACCAGTTCAGCATTCGCTAGTGCGACACCTGCTAAGATGCCAAGTGTGATCATGGGCTTTGATATGTTTTTCTGGGACACGGCCTTCAATCGCTGTGGCGGAGAATACGAAGCAGAGACCCGCAGTTTCTTTGAACGTTTTCAAAGTCGGGGAGTGCCGATGGTGATTGGAAAAATTCCCACCAATGCTCCCTTTCCGATCGGGGTGAGACTCGCTGGAACGCGCCCTTGTACAGCGCGGATCAACCGTCTGCTCGATGAACTTTGTAAGATCGAAAATAATTGTTTGTTATACGATCCGAA
>JAYVHR010000274.1:0-2047 GCA_043771075.1 Bacteriovoracaceae bacterium | reverse complement strand
GTGTTTGTCCCGGAGACAATGAGACCTTTGTCGGTTAATTGCTTGAGATATTGATTGTTCACTTCAAGACGGTGACGGTGTCTCTCAGAGATCTTTTTTGAAGCATAGATTTTTTCGCAAAGACTGCCCGGTTTCACATCGCAGTCATAGGCCCCCAGGCGCATGTTTCCGCCTTTCGCCCCTTCCTTCTGCTGGCCCTGCATGTAATGCACGACGAACTCTCCTTTCTCGGTGAATTCCATGGAAGTGGCATTCTTGATGCCCACAACATTTCGTGCAAACTCAATAATCGCGAGCTGAAGTCCCAGACAAATTCCGAAGAATGGCTTGTTATTTTTGCGGGCAAATTCAATCGCGGCAATTTTCCCTTCAGTCCCTCGCGAACCAAATCCGCCAGGCACTAAAATCCCGTCCACTTTCTCGAGGAGATCGGACTTCACACCTTTTTCCAGATCTTCAGCATCAATGTACGTGAGATTCAGTTTCACCTGATTAAGGATGGCCGCATGTCGTAAGGCTTCATCCAGAGACTTATAGGATTCAATGAGATCAGTATATTTTCCGACCACTCCGATGTTCACAGTTTTAAGTGGATTCTCGGAATTATAGATTACCTTTGTGAGCTCATCCATTTTCGGTTCAGCTGTCCACATGCCCAGGAGCTCAGTGATTCTCTTATCAAGTCCCTGCTTGTGGAACGACATCGGAACTTTATAAATGAGATCCAGATCGATCGACTGAAACACGTTCTGCTTGGCCACGTTACAGAACAGAGAAATCTTTTCAAGAATTGATGTATCGATCTCGCGATCCGCGCGACAAATAATGATCTGCGGAAAAAGACCGATCCCGCGCAGTTCTTTCACTGAGTGCTGGGCCGGCTTGGATTTTAATTCTCCCGCTGCCGCGATATAAGGAACCAGAACCAGATGAATGAATAGTACGTTCTCCTGACCCACGTCGAGAGCGAACTGGCGGATGGCCTCCATATACGGAAGGGACTCAATATCCCCGACCGTCCCGCCGATTTCACCGATCAGAAGATCGCATTTTTCAGCAGCAATATGAATGCGCCGTTTGATCTCGTCAGTGATGTGAGGAACAACCTGAACCGTTTTCCCTAAATATTTACCTTCGCGCTCATTTTCAATTACCTGAAGATAAACTTTCCCGGTGGTGAAATTATTTTCTCTCGTAAGAGAAAGGCTGGTGAATCTTTCGTAGTGACCCAGATCGAGATCCGTTTCTGCTCCGTCATCCGTCACAAAAACTTCACCGTGCTGGATCGGGCTCATGGTTCCCGGATCAACGTTAATGTATGGGTCCATCTTCAGCATGTTGATCCGGATACCCCGCTTCTCCAGGAGACATCCGATACTGGCGGCCGCAAGTCCCTTTCCGAGAGAACTCGTCACACCACCGGTAATAAAAATATATTTCTTCGTGTGTTTCATGTGAGGGCCCCTTCAACTTTTTTAATATCATCCGGAACATCAACGCCGATAAGCTTCTGAGTCGTTTTCACTGCACCTATTCTCATGCCGTTTTCAAGGGCCCGCAATTGCTCGAGCTTCTCAAGATTTTCCAGTTTCCCCATCGGCAATTTCACGAAGGCAGAAAGCACCTGTGGCCTGTAAGAATACACACCAATGTGGTGATACCAGCTGTGAGTATCTTTTCCATCACGATCATGCGGAAGCGACTCACGTGAGAAGTACAGGCACTCGCCGCTGGCCTCGACAAAGATAGCTTTCACTACATTGGTATTTTTAAAATCTTCTTCTGAAGCTTTCCGTTCGCGAACAACAGTCGCGATATCAAAAGTACTCTTCAGATGAAACTCTGCGAGTTCGATTAAAACATCCCCTTTCAGAAGAGGCTCATCTCCCTGAACGTTAATCACGAGATCAGGCAGGAGATTTTTGCAATGTCTTTCAAACGCGAGAGCAATCCGTTCTGATCCACTTGGCACATCATCATCCACGCGGAGAACTTTTCCACCAAAGCGCTTCACTTCATTTTCAATTTCATCATGATCAGTCACAAC
>JAYVHR010000273.1:0-2969 GCA_043771075.1 Bacteriovoracaceae bacterium | reverse complement strand
CTGCGCCCATAGAGGCGTGAGATGAAGGTCTGACATTCTGAGGAGAATGAATCCATCTTATCTCTCACACATATTCTGAAGTTATGGCGGTCTTCGCGGGGACTGTGGCAACCTGAGACAAGTGCTTCGCTAAAGCAAGCGTGCGCGATTTCTTTTTTTTCTACTGTGGGAGCGGCACCAATGCCTGACTTGTGAGACATGCTCGCCAAAGCGTTGTATGAAAAAATAAGTGCGACTAATAAGATAAAATTTTTCATGTTTTCCTTTTCCTCTTAGAGGAAGTCCTTACCAATATCACCTACGATATCTCCGATGCCGTAAGGAACCGAGTAATCCCGGCTTACCGAATAGGAAGAGGCGTGCGCAAACCCGAGCTTATGCATCCATTCGTGGAACAGATTGTGGGCCACGCCGGCGGCGGTGTATTGATTGAAATATTTTGTGTTCACCCAGATACGCTTCGAGGTGCTGTAGGTATATCCCACGACATTGGTTGCCGCTGTATACATTTCCACTTCGCAATCAAGCTCATTGTCTTTTGACGGCTGGAGAGTTTCCGCTCCGTCGAGAATCTTCTGATAGATCTGGGCGTTGGTCAGACCCTTATTATCCACGAAAGTTTTTGATCCGTTATAAGTGTGATTCATGATTTTTGTCCGGAATTCATCCGTTGCTACGACGAGCTTAATTATTTCTATCGCTTTGTTCATCTTTGTTGTCTGTGCCGCCGTGAAATTCACCATCGTCACATTGGTATCGAAAGAATAGGCCTCGGGTGGAAGTGAATTATCAGGCGTCGGGGCCGGTGGAATGACAACGACCGGCGGTTCTATCACCGGAGGAGTAACTACCGGGGGTGTTTCATCGGTATTATTATCAGTATCGGCCGGTGTCGAAGTGGACGCTCCAGTATCGGTGGAATCATCTCCACTGCCGCCTTTGTTGCACGAAACACTGAGTAGTGCCGCGAGCAAGATGATCGGAATCATCTTCATGGTTCACCTTCCTTGGTCCTCCAAGGTTGCCACAAACTTTTTTTGTCTTGAAAGTGGGTAAGGGATTCCGTGGCAAGTTGACCCAAGTCACCGGAAGATTTCCAATCAGTCAGAAATTAAATGATTCCACAATGTTTTAAGAATTCAGATTTTGCAGGATTCGACGGGGCCGGGGATAGTGACGTAGGATTTTTTTAATTCACCTTCGGTGAAGAAAAGAAGTGTCCCTGGAGTGGCAATGGTCCATGATTCGTTATCGGTAAGTGGAATTGTCGCGATTACCGCAACTCGGTCATTGGCCGTTGTTACGCTTGAAAAATCGACCTTTACGTCTTCGTCCTTGAGTTGTGCCACTGAGAAAGGAGCTTTCCTCACGACGTGAGCGAGTTTCGTTGAACAATGGGCGAGCATGAACTCACCGTTGGAAAGCAGGAAATTAAAGATACCGAAGGCAGCGAGTTCCAGAGTGAGCTGGTGGAGTTTTTCTCCGAGTCGATCCTGAGTGGGGAAATTATCACCGAATTCACGGTGAAGTTCCTGGAGTAAGTAGCAGAATGCCTTCTCTGAGTCAGTATTCCCCACCGGAAGAAATCTTCCGTGAAGTGCGGGTGAAAATTCTTTCAGATCCCCGTTGTGGGCGAAAGACCAGTAATGACCCCAGAGTTCGCGGACAAACGGATGAGTATTCTCAAGTTTTGTTTCACCCTGAGTGGCCTTGCGGATATGGGCGATGACATTCTTGGATTTGATCGGATACGAGCGGATGAAATCGGCCATTGGTGAATGCGCCGACGGATTCGGATCAAGAAACTGCCGGACTCCCTTTCCTTCAAAAAAAGAGATGCCCCAACCATCAGTGTGATGATCCGTGAGTCCCCCGCGGGCCTGGAAGCCCGTGAAAGAAAAACAAATATCGGTTGGAACGTTACAGTTCATTCCCAGAAGCTGGCACATGCGAATATAATAAGGTCCATGGACCGCATTGTACATACCGGTGACGCCATTGAATGGCTTCACTCACAACCCGTTCTTGAAGGATCATCGCTAGTGGGATCTCTTCCGGATATCTCGGAGTTTCCCGGGTATTCACTGGAAAAGTGGAGTGAGTGGTTTACTGATACTGCGGGACTCATTCTTTCAAAAACTCCGACGGATGGAGTGAGTTTTTTCTTTCAGTCCGATATCAAGCAGGACGGATACTGGGTGGATAAATCATTTCTTGTCCAGAAAGCAGCATTCGAGATGGGCCACAAGATGCTCTTTCATAAAATTGTCTGCCGCTTTCCGGTGGGAACAATCACCATGGGGCGGCCCTCGTATTCACACGTTCTCGCTTTCACTCAGTCAGTGAAACCTGATTTCCAGAAATGGACGGCGGATGTTCTGCCCGATACGGGTGAAAAAACCTGGGTGAGAGGAATGGGTCTTGATGTCTCGATGATGATTGCCCAGTTCGTGAAAGATCAGACAAAATCCACGACGATCGTAAATCCCTTCTGCGGCCAGGGCAGCATGCTGGCAGCAGCAAACTTCCTGGGCCTTAGTGCCGTAGGAATTGAGAGAAGTACCAAGCGAGCGGAAGCCGCGCGCTCATTACTTGTTTCTCCGGATGGAAAAAGCTTTCAGGTTGGCCTCTGAAAAAATCTTTCTCGAGCGTTTGTAATCCTGAAGGATACATCCGCGGATGCCAAGATCTTTTGAGTAGTCCGCTTTCACCAGTGGTTTCGTCTCAGGTGCGCCGGTCGTATACGGACCGAGTTTCAATCCTTCGCAAAGTCTGACATCAACATATTTCGCTGCCTCATTAGATCCCAGAAGAAGATAACAAAGCTGGGCGCGGTCATTCCTGATCAGGGCCGCCATGGTCGGCTGGGCCGCGCGCTCGTCATCAGCCAGTTTCTTAATCTGCTTATTGAGTTGTTTTCCGAAAACCTGAACAAAGGCGGTGAGATTGTCCGACGTGATTTTCATCGC
>JAYVHR010000272.1:0-6153 GCA_043771075.1 Bacteriovoracaceae bacterium | reverse complement strand
CGGCAAGAAAATTATCATCAATGCTCACTCAACTGGTGCCATGTATCTCATGCTGGCCCTGGGACAGACTGCTGAAAAAGCAAAATGGATGAGTTCCGTTTCCAGAATCACGATGGAAAGCCCGTTCCTGCGCGGAATGGGATCAGATAAGATGATTCCTGTTCCATACTCATTCCCGTTTACGGAAACTCTTATTCTTGCCTTGAAACCGATCTTCGGTGCCAAGACTCCAGTTTATGCTACCCGCTCAATCCCTGAATTCGTGGTGAAAGCAAGTGGCTCATTCAATGTCGGAAATTCCATCAGCCATTCTCCCAACCGCATGTCGAGCACGGACAATCTTCGTGTATGGAGTGGATTCGAAACTGCAGGGGCCGACTGGAGCTGGCTCAAATCTTCAATCGATACACACTTTGACCTTCTTCTTCCGAATGCAAAATTTAAAAAGCTCAACAAACGCATGAAAGCGATTCACAAAAATATCGCTGACAACAACATCCAGCTCATTTCAATTGCGACTGAGGCAGATACAATCGCCAATCCGGCCGGAACATTTCTCTTCCTGAAAAAGCTCCGTTCACTCGGAAGAGCATCCGTCTACGATTGCCGTTTAAAGAACGCAGGACACGGACTTTATGTGGAGAGCGACAAGTATCGCGACCCATTCATGGACATCATCGCTGATGGTATTTCAGGATTAGTGAAGCCGGTTTACGGGAATGATGATGCTCACGAGCCGATCAGCTGCGCGACTCTTTAGTTTCTGGGGCCCACGTTTTTCTTTCCGATAAAACACGGATGACCAAAAAGACATTTCTCATTGATGGTTTTTGCAACTGACGGCGGAACCATCTTCTCCCAGCCAGGTTCATTGGACACAATCATTGACAGCACTTTCGAAGAATAGATGTGGAGAAGATCCTTGTCGTAGTTAAGAATCGTATCGACGTGCTTACTCGATTTGAGATGCTGATAAAGATGATCGTATTCCGGAGAGACATGGAGATTTTCGAGTGTCTCGAGTTGCCCTTTTTCGGACTTGTACGGATAGATATAAACCTTCACATATGAGCGAAAGAGCTGCCCCAGTGCCGAGAGAATTCCTCCCTCAACATTCGAATACTCATCCGTAAAAATCTGCTGAAAATTATAAATCCCGAGAACGAGACCGAGGTGCGGTACGTTCATGCGGGCAAAGTAATTAGCGAGCTTATAATATTCAGGATAATTCGTAATAAGTGTTTTCTGTCCTAAGGCACAGAGGAGATCCACGCGGGCGAGGAAGTCTTCTTTCGTGATTTCTCCGTCATCTGACTTGAGATTGGAAATCGTGATTTCAGAAATTGTCACAATGTCCTGAGGTTTAATTCCGATATCTCGGGCGAAATTTGCTTTGCCGGATTCGATCATATCGAGCGACACAAGTGTCGGCGGACGATAAGAGCCACGGACTACCAGAACCTCTTTTTTATAAAGATAGTCACTCGGAAGAACAATATCACCGGCCTCATCAAACATGATGGCGTGAGTGAAACCTTCCTGGAGAAGCATGAGATTCATCAGACGATTGTCGACGTCTTTAAAAACTTTTCCGTTGAAGCGGATGAAATTCACTTCAATCCGTGATGTATCGAGGTGATCCAGAAGAGAGCGGATAAAAGCCTCGGGATAACGATATAAAAATAAAGTCGCGTAGACGAGATTCACTCCGACAATTCCCAGGGCATCCTGCTGAAGAACGTTTTGTGGATCTAGCATCCGTACGTGAATGAGAACTTCACTGACTTCTCCACCGGGAGCATCCTGAAAACGAACTCCGAGCCAGCCGTGGGCTTCATTGGTGCGCTTGAAATTGAGTGCCGCGACCGTGTCCGCGAAAACAAAAAACTGATGATCTTTTCCGCGGGTATCTGTGAGTCTTTCCTGAAGGAGTTCGTATTCTTTCGAAAGCATTTTCGACAGACGTGATTCACAAACATAACGACCGGAAGTTTCCTTGCCGTAAATATGATCAGAAAAAGTCATGTCGTAGGCAGAGATAGTTTTAGCGATCGATCCGGAGGATCCACCGGCCTGGAAAAAGTGCCGGGCCACTTCCTGTCCCGCTCCGATTTCGGCAAATGTGCCATAAAAACGTTTAGCGAGATTGATTTTGAGAGCTTTTTGCCTAAGGGACAGTGTTTGATCCATGAAGACCCCGAACAATTAACAGCTTGAAATTAATGAACTTGTAGACTTAGTTTACCATCAATTCCCCGGAGGCACATGCGGAAAATCTGGCCCCGCCTCCCGACCTGGTGCATAATTATCACAGGAGACACTATGGAAAACGTTCTGATCCCGGCTTCCCTCTTCACTCTCATCCTTGCTCTCGTGAGCTGGAAAACAAAAACTTTCGCTCCGAGAAGAGCGAAAGTACGGGCCTATTCGGCGAGATATTTCGAGACGACTTCGAAAGTGTCACGCGAAGGCTGATTGTCCATAATCAGTTTCAATGCCTTCTTCATTCCCTTCTCACGGACAGGATCCACTTTCTTGATAAACGAAAATGAAGTCGCCGCTCTGGAAGCGACTTGCGGATTCATCTTATCAATCCACAGAATTCTCTCAGACAAAAAATCATAACCGCTTCCGTCTTTCTGATGGAAGCTAACGAGATTGTTTTTTGAGAACTGGAAATAGAGTGCGCGGACATAGTTCGGAACTTCTTTTTTGAAGAGCGGGTCTTTTTCCAGAATCTTTAAGCGCGAAACCACTTCCGACTTCGGTGAGTTGGCGGACAGGACGCCAAACCACTTCAGCATAACCAGAGAATCGTGTTTCCACTTATCGTAGAATTTGCGGACCGCCGGATGATCAAGCTCCACTCCCGACTTCACGTACTGAGAAAGCCCGGCGAGCTCTTCAGTCATGTTCGTCGCTTTCTCGTAATGACTGGCGAGAATCTTTCTTCCGCTTTCTGAGCCCGAAGCGGCAAGGTAATGGAGCGTCTTATTCTTAAGCGCTCTTTCCCCGTAAGCTTTCGGAGTCAGTTCAAAGCGCTGGTCACGGCCTAAGATGGTGTGCTGTTTTTCAAACCACTCTCCGAAGGCGAGACCAATTTTTCTTTCGAGGTTTTTGTGAACAGCGTGGATCGCATCGAAATCCGGCTGGTTCATTTCCTGCGAGATTCCGTTTTCAGAAGGCAGATCGAGAAGGAAAGATTTAAACGAGTGATCAATCCGGTCATCGGTCAGCATGGCACTCATCGCCTCCTGAAAATCCGGAGGAAGATCATTTTTTAATTTTTCGTGGGCCTTGAGGTGAGAGAGGTCTTCATGAATGAGACGGTCATATACTTTCTGGGTGGCCTCATAGCGGCAGTAAGGATCACTGTCTTTCCCCATGAGATTCAGGAGATCGGACATGGAATAATTATACTCCACTTGAACCGGTGCAGAGAATCCGCGGTTAAGTGAAAGGATCGGCTGGCCCTGGACCGGAAAACTGAAAGTTTCTTCCATCTTTCTCAACTCGAAGAGCTTATCTTCCTCACCTTTATCCGAGAGAATTCCCACCCGGAAAGGAATGTGAAGGACGTTTCCGTCAGAAACCTTATGGGTAGTAGGCGGATACTTCTGTCTGAGCTTCAGTTGAAGAAGGCCCTCTTTAATTTCTGATTCCACGACAATGACAGGTGTTCCCGGTCTTTCGTACCAGTTCCTGAATTGCGTGAGATCTTTTCCGCTCGCGAGTTCCATCGAATGAACGAAATCTTCAGTCGTCACGGCCTTCCCGTCAAAAAGCTCAAAATATTTATCCATTCCCTTCCGGAAATTCTGAGCACCGATCAGAGTGGCGATCATACGGATAACTTCCGCCCCTTTCTCATAGACAGTAGATGTATAAAAGTTATTGATCTCGATATAACTGGATGGACGGATCGGATGACTGAGGGGGCCTGCATCTTCAGCAAACTGGCGTTCTTTCAAAACCCGTACATCTTCCAGGCGTTTCACCGCCCGCGAAAGCATGTCAGAGGAAAATTCCTGATCCCGATAGACAGTGAGACCTTCTTTCAGAGTGAGCTGAAACCAGTCACGGCAGGTAATTCTGTTTCCGGTCCAGTTGTGGAAGTACTCGTGGCCAATGACCCCCTGGATTCCCTGGAAGTCATGATCAGTCGCTGCAGTATCGTTAGCGAGAACGTAGGTCGAGTTGAAAATATTGAGGCCTTTATTTTCCATCGCCCCCATGTTGAAAGAGTCGACGGCCACGATCATATAAATATCGAGATCGTACTCGAGACCGAAGGCCTCTTCATCCCATTTCATACTTTGCTTTAAACTCTCCATCGCGTGACGGGTCTTTCCGAGATTTCCTTTATCGACATAAATCTCAAGAGCGACATCCCGTCCTGATTTTGTGAGGAAGGTATCGCGGGCCACGTCGAAGTCACCGGCCACCATCGCGAAGAGATAGCTTGGTTTTTTGAATGGATCTTCCCACTGTACCCAGTGGCGACCACCGGGGAGTTCGCCCGATCCCATCCGGTTTCCGTTAGAAAGAAGAAAGGGAAACTTCTTTTTATCCGCAGACATTTTTGTGCTGAATCTCGCCATCACATCCGGGCGGTCGATATAATAAGTAATTTTCCGGAATCCTTCCGGCTCACACTGAGTACAGAACTGATCGCCGGACTTATAGAAACCTTCAAGGGCCGTATTATGAACGGGATCAATTTCGACAGTCGTCTCTACGGTAAAGCGCGACTCGCTCACATTCAGGATGACTAACTTGTCCGAGGAGAGCTGGTATTCATTTCCTCCGAGGACTCTCTCGTCCATTTTCACATGAATGAGTTTCATGTTTTCGCCGTTCAGCTCAAGATGAGCATTTCCGGCAGCATCTTTCCGCATGAGGAGTTTTGAAATAACGACGGTCTTCTCGTCGAATATCTCAACCTCGAGATCAATGGCATCGATCACGAATTTAGAGGGAGTGTAGTCTTTAAGATAAATTGTTTTCGGATCCATTGGTACCCTCGATGGTGACGACGTAACCGGTATGAGTCCGGACGTTGAGAACTCCTGTTTCAAAAATCAGATATTGTCCCTTGATGCCCATTAGTTTCGCAGAGATTTCATTCACCTTATCCAGGTTGAACGAAGTCACTTTCTCAGGATAAGTATTCACTGGATAACTGATCTTCACTACCGGCTCATCCAGCACAACATAATCGTGCTCTTTCAGATGTTCGCCCAGCTCTCTCAGGAGTTTTGTTTTCCACTCCACGAGATCAATTGATTCCGGATCGCCTTTCAACATTTTCCGCCAGTCCGTTTTATCGGCCACGAGTTTCTTGAAGATCACTTCAATCTGCCCTGAGACAAACCGGTTTTTCACCTCGATAATCGGGAGTGCTTCCGTTGCTCCCTGATCCATCCATCTCGTCGGCACCTGAGTCTTCCGCGTGATTCCCACTTTGAGACCCGAAGAGTTCGCGAGATAAATCACGTGCGGCCGGAAACAATTGGCGAGTCCCCACTCAGGCTCACGACAAGTGCCCTTATCATAGTGACAGGTTTCCGGTTTCAAAATACACAGGTCGCATTCGGCGAGCTTCATCGTGCAGGGATAGCAGTAACCTTGAGCGTAGGATTTCTTAGTTTTCTTGCCGCAGTTCTGACACAGGATATTTCCCGAGTAAGTAAGACGAATCGTCTTTCCGACAAGTGCGGTGATATCATACTGCACCTCGCTCAGCGTCAATTCATACTTAACTGGCGAAATGTGAGTGGTTTTCATCTTGGAGAGAGTGCCGGTCGCTTTCATTGGCAAAATTATCTATTAAATTGATGCATCTGTCTTGGAAACTTCTGCCACCCGTTGCTAAACTATTATTCATAGAAAATAATGTTTGCGGAAGCTCATGCTCCAATTCAAAAAGGATGGTTGAATGAATACTTGGTTTACCCCGTTAAAAACGGCGTTCGTTTGTGCTGCGATTGTTTTATCTACTGCCTGCGGTCAGCAAGGCGGCGGTCTCCCGGAAATTAATGGCGTGAAAGGACCTTTCTTCAACGTTGTTGATGGAAAAGCAGTCATCACGATGAAGTTTCTCAATATCGACTTCGATGGCGGTATTAAAGCTCCGATTCCTGAGACTAAAGA
>JAYVHR010000271.1:0-4799 GCA_043771075.1 Bacteriovoracaceae bacterium | reverse complement strand
ATGACCCAGGCGGAAATCGATGCCATTCATCAGGAGCAGGAAGCTGCTCTTGAAGCTCAACTGAGAGCGCATCAGGAAGCCCAGGCCGCGCAACAGATGGCAGAAGAAAAAAAAGTGATTCGTGCTACAATTAAAGTAGGACGGAATGACCCTTGCCCCTGCGGCTCAGGGAAAAAGTTTAAGTCCTGCCACGGAGCCTAGATGACCGATAAGAAGAAGAGGGAAGATTTAACAAGCATTGAAGACCTTGGTGAATTTGAGCATGCCGAAGACGGCACAGCTTTCACCGACTTCACTCTGGGCGATACTCCATCTTCTGATAATCCGGAATCAAATGATCTCAGCGGAATCGATTTCGGCGGAACCGATTTTACTATCGAAGAAACTCCGGAAGAAAATAAAGAAGAACCTGTTTTTACTTTTCCGGATGAAATGGAAGAAAAAACAGAAGAGATCGCGGCGTCTCCCGATCCTACTCCCGAAGATGTTCCGCTTTTTGGTGAAGATGAACCCATAGCTAACCTCGTGGAAGAAACTCTCTTCGGAAATAACGAATCCCAGACCACCAGAAGTCTTTCCTTTGACTCTCCCCTGATCGATGAACCTGCTCCGGTTTACACTCCTGAGCCGGTCTACAAGCAACCCGAGACATTTGAAGAGATAAGGCGTTTTGCCGAGGAATCCAGCTTCTCCGGCATGGGTGCGGAAGGAAATCCATCATTCTCAGTTCTCGTCCGTCAGGTGAAATATGTCGAAGACGTAAACGACATCATCATCATGCTGAAAGAGCTTCAGCTCCTGAGTGACACCGAAGAAGAAACAAGAAAGCGCCTGACCCGTGGCCATTTACTTGTGCCACGGATTTCTGAATACGCTGCCATTCTTCTTACGCATAAACTCCGCCGCTTTGACATTGATATCCAGATGGGACTTTCAGACGAAATCCATCCGCCGAAACATCACGAAGCTCCTGAAGCGGGACTCTCTTCCAAACACAGCCTTCATCAGAACCAGAGCCATAATTTTCATTTCGATCATCCGAAGCTCGAAATTTCTCAAGTCATCATCAGCGCATCACCTACTCTTCAGGGTTACCAGGTTATCCGCTATCTCGGTGTGGCCTCTGAACACCGGACGGTTCCTTCTGATCTCGTGGAAGATGAATCCAATGAAGAAGTTCCACGGTATTATCAGGAACTCGCACAAAAACTTCGCGCTCACGCAGTGAAAGCTCATTCCAACGCTATCGTTGGTCTCAATTATCAGCTCACTCCTATTCCTTCTGAATACGGAGGCTCCGGTCACAAATATCGCCTTTCCTGCACGGGAAATTTGGTTTGGGTCAATAAGCTATGAATGACGGAGTGTCCGACCAATTTGACGTTGTCATTGTCGGAGGAGGCATCAATGGATGCGGTCTTCTCCGGGATCTTGCTCTCAACGGAGTATCTGCCCTGTTGATTGAGAAAGGCGATTACTCTTCACAGACATCGCAAGGCTCTTCCAAAATGCTCCATGGTGGAGTGAGATATCTGGAAAATTTTGACTTCGCTCTCGTCCAGGAAGCTCTCGAAGAAAAAAATCTCTGGTTAAAACTCGCTCCTCACGTCTGCTTTGAACGCGAGTTCTACGTTCCACTTTATAATTTTTCCAAGTATCGCCCGTGGATGCTGGGAATTGGTCTTTTTCTTTACGATTTCCTCTCTCACTTTCAGAACAAACCATTCGCTGTCCTGAATAAGGAAAAAACGCTCAACGAAGTGCCTTCACTTTCTCCGAAAGGACTTCTGGGTGCGGGAAAATATTTTGATGGAATTGTAGACGATGCCAAACTCACACTCGAGTGTCTGTATGATGCTCTCCTCGAGCCTGGTGTGGAAGCGCTCTCCTATCATGAAGTCACAAAAGTGGATGGTCACGAAGTCAGTTATAAAAACCGCATGACTGGTGCTGAATCAACCGTTCACGGAAAAATTATCGTCTACACGACGGGACCTTTTACCGACAAACTTCTTCCGAAACTTGGCATTCCCTGGACTCCGAAACTTGTTCCGTCCAAGGGCATTCACCTCTGGCTGAAACCTGGCACCATTAAAACTAATGGATCAGTTGTTCTCACGACTAAAGATGGCCGCGTTGTTTTTGTTATTCCTCAGCGTGATGCCATTCTCGTCGGAACGACTGAAACCCCTGTCGATCAGGATATTTTTGATATCAAAGCGACTGATAAGGAAGTGAATTATCTCCTGGGTATTCTCAAGGAATATTTCCCGAACGCAGATATCTCAGACAAAACAATTATCTCCACCTACGCGGCAGTCAGACCTCTGGTACGCGAAGAAGGATCCAACGAATCGCTTGGAAAAGTCAGCCGTTTCCATAAGATCTTCCGCCCGAACGCTCATAGTTATGTGATCCTCGGTGGAAAATACACGACCTTCCGAAGAATGAACCAGGAACTCGCGCGGGAAATAGTTCCGAGACTTGGGAAAATTTACAATCCCAATGCCACGATGGAACCCCTTCGTCAGAAATCAATTGTTCCAACATTCGGAGAAAAACCGAAAATGAATCTGGATTTGATGAAGAAGATCATTCGCGACGAGAAAGTTGTCACTTTTGATGATCTCGTGAAAAGAAGATTGTCGATTCTGGAAGATAATCCGCAGACGATCATGGGTGTGCCAGCTTCAGATTTAAAAAATCTCTTTAACTAAAAATCTTAAGATTAACCTCCACCGGTGGAGGTCAAACGCAAGATTCTACCACCGGTACGAAATCCCCATCATGAATCGTGGCCCTGCTACAGTTCTGTCGAAACTATTATCATCTTCATCACGACGGAATTTTTCATTGCGGGCGTAGTAATCAATGAGTGCGCGCGCTCCCCAGCCTTCTTTCGTATAGAACTTGTAACCAAACCCGAGAGCAAAACCACTGGTTGATCCATTGGCCGAACGATCAGGATCCGATGGACGGGTAAGACCCGTGCTCATGCTGGAACGGACCGAGCCGACATTGAGTGAAAGATGAAAGAACGGAATAAATTGGTAAGTCGCACTTGGCATTTTCCCCGGATGGAAATTTGTTCCGACCGAAAATTCTGTGATGTCATTGGTGGCAGAGTAACCATTGTACGACTGGGCATTTGTTCTCATAAAGCTGATGGCACCCAACAAAGTAAAGCGGGAGAACCATTCGCGCTCACGGCGGGAGTACAGCTCTCCCCCGAAACCGATGTGATGCGAGGACTGGCTGTTCGAATATTTTTTATCATCAACGTCGGCCTTCGTGAGTGCCGAGAGTCCCGAGACATTGAGAAAAGAAAAAACTTCGAAGTTTCTTTCGACGATGGTGACATCTTCGAGACCGCGAAGATCGCCGTCAGAAATATTTTCATTCACGCCGTTTACGTCACCGATAATATCCTGCGCTCCATCAGCGAGTGGAATTCCCACTGCTTGAGGATCGACCGGAAGTTTTGTCGGAGTATCGTCCTGAACCAGTGCCTGAGATTCATCTTTTGTGATTTTCACCGGTGGTGTGATCTTGATCGTCATGACTGAATCGTTAATGAGAAAATCTGCGTTCACGAGTCTGTACACTGACCAGACTGAGCGGGTCGGAGCAACTTTAATACAAACTGCACGTGCCACAATTCCCGCAGTGACGAGGAATCTCGCGTGATCGCCTTCCACGAGACCGTCTTCTGTCCCCCGATTCACCATCAGAGTTTTTCTGGTCTCAGAAGTTTTGAGAATTCTCACGGTGAGTTTTTCATCCACTTCGAGTGAAAAAGCATTAAGTGAGAACACAAGAGTGAGAAGAATTAAAAACAGTTTCATCTTTCTTCCTTAAAATGCGTATACAAGCGCGATTCCGGTCCGCGCTTCAAACAAATTCGCCCGGTCCGGTAGACGCGAGCCGAATCTGTCGAACTGATATCTTTCTAATTGTAATGTTTCCATGCTGGCCGTAAATCGTAAACCCAGACCACTGCGGAGATTATAGCGAAGCCCACCCTGAACACCGCCAACGGAAAGTACGGTGTAGTTCGCGCGGTCACCGTAAGTCGGACTTCTCACACTGGCCGTTCCTGTTCTTCCATAGAGGCCCAGAAAAACAACCGGTGCTTCAATCGCATACGGAGCATGAAGCGGATACCACCTTGCCCCTACCGAAAGAGATTTTTCATTCATCAAAGCGTTGGAGTTATTCGCCTCAAAAGCATTGTAGGAAAGTCGCCCATGGGCAAAAAGTGTGAAGCGTTCAAGAGTCGGATGCTTAACAAATGGAATGAATTCGTAGCCGAGTTCATAACTTGGACGGCCTCCCGCCTGCTCATCAGTTTTTGTCTGGGTATTATTGAGGAAGAATCCGTAATCGAGAGAAAGATTATGACGATTTGGCTTAGCGACCACGTAAGCGCGACGGTCGATTTCCTGAAGAACCGAGACATTGGTGAGTGTGTCTCTTAACTCTTCATCGGAATAATCTTCTGACCACGTTCCACCCTTCTCGAGAATTTTTCGGAAGAGTTTCGCTTCTTCGGAAACCTTCTGGGATTGATCACGCAGAAAACTTCTGTATTCGCTCTCAAAGTTTGAATTTTTACGGAAGGTTCCCTGAAACTCATTTTTCATCTGCTCATCATAGAAGCGGTCGTAACTGAAATCCGGATCATTCACCTTACGGAGATATCCGGTGACGAGTTTTTCAAAAGTCGCGAGCCGAAGTTGTCTCCGGTATTCCCTGCGGTTCGGACTCTTATAAAGAGCAGTCCGGTATTTGGCGTCTTT
>JAYVHR010000270.1:0-3145 GCA_043771075.1 Bacteriovoracaceae bacterium | reverse complement strand
ACTCAGCTCGGAAATCCGGAAGGACTGGAAGCCCCGAACAAAAAATACTACGATCCTCGAGTCTTCCTCAGAAAAGGGGAAGAGAACTTTGTGAAGCGTCTCAAGACGGCGTTTGAAGATCTGAACAACATCAACAGAAATATGTAAGTGAGAAGCCCGGGAAACCGGGCTTTTTTTGGTGTGCTAGTTTCTCACAGAGTATAGAATTGATCATGGCCAATCTCCTTATAATTCTTTTATCCCTACTCATGGGTATCGGCCTTCGCCGGATTAAATCCGTCCCGGAGAATGCCCCGCAAACGCTCAATCAAATCATTCTTTATGTCGCTTTACCGGCCCTCATTTTTAAAAGCATTCCCGGTCTCACCTGGAACCCGGGACTTCTAACACTCTGTTTTGTGCCCTGGGGTTTGTTCTTTCTCGCGTGGGGAGTATTCGCGAAGTCGACATGGTCCGATGAAGTAAAAGGTGCACTGATATTAACTGCGGGTCTGGGGAATACGGCCTTCGTAGGTTTTCCTGTGATCGAAGCACTTTATGGAACAGAAGGTCTTCGCTACGCAATCTTTCTCGATCAACCGGGAACGTTTCTCATCGTTTCGAGTTTGGGATTAGTTGTAGCGAATAAATATTCAGCTGGAGTTTTGCGGAAACGCGATCTTGCGATGAGGATTCTTGTTTTCCCCCCGTTCCTGTCGTTCGCTATCGCCCTAATTTTGGTTTCTGTCGGATGGAAGCCCAGTGGGACAGGGGAGATCATTCTCGATCGTCTCGCCAGTATGCTGACTCCGCTGGCCCTGATTTCGGTGGGACTGCAATTGAAGTTGAGCGACATCCGCACAGAAGGAAAATATCTCACCGCAGGACTGGTGTTTAAGCTCATCATTTCTCCGCTTATTATTCTGGGTCTGATGAAAGCACTTAATCTCACCGGCACTTTCGGAAGAGTGGCCGTGATGGAAGCGGCGATGGCGCCGATGGTGACGTCGACAATTGTGGCCCAGGCCCATGGGTTGAGACCGAAACTTGCGGGACTGATGCTGGGGCTTGGTGTTCCGCTGTCGTTCCTCACCTTGCTTTTCTGGAAATCCATCCTGTAGCATCAAAGGATGAAAAAACTCATCCTCTCATTATTCATATCTCTCCCTCTTATCGCGTGCCCGAACGGGTATGACATCAAAGTTCCTGTTCACATTCCCATTGGAAGTCTTGAGGCGGGTGGAATTACGGAGCAGGAATTTAATCAGATTTCGAATGAGCTTGAGGCCCTGTATTCGCCGATTGTTGTCGTTAAAGACTGGGCGAATACAACTGTGAATGCGTACGCAAAAAAAGAAGGCGAGGAGAGAAAGGTTTTCATGTTCGGAGGTCTTGCTCGCCATAAAACGATTACGGCCGATGGATACGCCCTGGTTGTTTGTCATGAAATCGGCCATCACCTCGGAGGATTTCCGAAATATGACGGCATTGATATCGGATGGGCGACGAGTGAAGGGCAGAGTGATTACTACTCAACGATGAAGTGTCTGCGCAGATATTGGCAGAATTCTGATAATGCAGCAGCGATTCTGGGAAAGGAGATTCCTCAGAGATTGCTCACTGAATGCGGATCAAACTGGTTGTGGAATCGTGATGAGGCCCTCTGCATCCGCTCTGGAATGGCTGGGTTTTCTGCCGCTCAATTGTTTGCGGCCCTGGCGTGGAACTGGAAAAAACCTAAGTTTGAAACTCCTGATACGAAAGCAACTGATGCTACGTTCGCCTATCATCCCAAGGCCCAGTGTCGCCTCGATACTTATTTCCAGGGATCACTTTGCGAAGCTCGCATGGAAGATGAAATGAGAGATGAAACTCAGGGTTCTTGTCATGAAACTCTGGGACACAAGAGTGGAATGAGACCACACTGCTGGTTTAAACCGACACTTTAAGTCCAACCAATATTTCCTTACATGTGTGGGACTGTGTGGCCCTGAATTCTGAATATGTCACAATATTCGAAACATGTTTCAAGGAGTATTAACATGACACATTGGAAGCAAGGATTGCTCGTAGCTGGTATGATTTTCGCTTATAACTCGATCGCATGTACGATCGACGGCAAAGACGGGTTTCTCCCGAAGAATAATTTTAAAATTTCAGTCGATGCTAAAAGACTCGGTGGGATCACTGAGGAACAATTCAATTCTGTGATTGATGAAGTAGAAAGCTTATATGCTCCTCTGGTTGCTCAGGAAGGCGGACAGTTGAAAGTTGTCCGTAACTGGACAGACGCTACTGTAAACGCTTATGCCCAGCAGATCGGGAAAGAGTGGAGAGTTTCGATGTTCGGCGGTCTCGCCCGTCACGAAGCTATCACACGCGATGGTATGGCCCTGGTTATCTGTCACGAAATCGGTCACCACATTGGTGGAGCTCCCAGAAAAACTTCCGCTTGGGCCTCACCTTGGGCATCTAACGAAGGTCAGGCCGATTACTTCGCGAACTTAAAATGTCTCCGTCGCGTATGGAATGATGAAGACAATTCTGAAGTCGTAGCAACAATGGAAGTTCCGGCCGAATTAGCAGCGAAATGTTCATCGGCTTTCAGAGATGAAGATGCTTCAGTTTGTATCCGCGGTGGTATGGCAGGAATGAGTGTCGCAAGACTTTTCCAGTCACTTTACTCAGAAGCAAATCCTCCGAAGTTTGATACTCCATCAACAAAAGTCGTAGTAAAGACCGACGACAATCATCCGGCAACTCAGTGTCGCCTTGACACATATTTCCAGGGGTCATTGTGCGAGAAATCATTCAACGAAAACGTTGATGCAAAATCTGAAGTCACTGGTACTTGCCACGGTTCTACCGGTCACACTTCAGGCCTTCGTCCACTCTGTTGGTTCAAGCCCGCAGTACTCTAGTCTTCTAAAAAATTTTTCATTCTGAAAGGGGCCGTAAGGTCCCTTTCTTTTTTCTTCTTACATCTAAACCGAATGCGAATTTCCATGTCAGAATTTAGTTAATTATTCATAAAGGAGTTATGAAATATGAAAACTTTTAAGCACGGATTGCTCGCCCTTTCTCTTCTCGCTTCACCTTCAATTTTCGCTTGTACTGTGGATGGTTCAGAAGGAATTGTTGAAAAAAACAATCTCTGGATTTCTCC
>JAYVHR010000269.1:0-6563 GCA_043771075.1 Bacteriovoracaceae bacterium | reverse complement strand
CAGGCGCTGAAAAATCCTGCTGTTTTTTCTTCCCTCATCAAAGACTGGGTTACACCTCTTCTGGATGAGTGGATCAGAGGCCAGTGGATAGCAGTCAATTCTTCCGAAGGGCAGTGGTCAGGTCTCACGATTGATCCCCCGGGTGATAAAGGATTCCTGGTAAGAGGAACGATCCCTCTTTCCGGAAATGATGAAATTCTTCTTCCCGATGACTTCGAAAGCAACATCCGGTCAGAAACTCCGCGGTTTTATCTTTCACGCGCGGGTTTCCAGACTCTCATTCAGGACCGTCTGCGCTCACTTCTTCCGCGCATGTATGATCTCCGCGAGAATGAAAGTTTCAGTAAACTCCTGAAGTCGAGGATCGTGCAATACCTCGTGTGGCCGGATCTCAGACGCTTTAATTCCTCAACACCTTTTGTCCTGAAAAACGATCCTGATTCCCTTCTTCTCTCACTCATTCAGGACAAGGCCGGCTGGAAGGCAGATCTTTCGGGCCGCGGAAGTCTCACGACCGTCATCGGCGGATCTCCCATCGATTACATTGTCTACAGCATGAGTCTCGCTCTTCCGGTGAAGATGGAACTGAGATCCGGAGATCTCTATTTTTCAACCGGCAAGGCTTCTGCCAAACTCGCGTGGAGCTTTGGTTATTTCTATCAGCTCATCTATAGGCCGGAAAACAGAATTCCCCTGAGTCTTCTAACAAACGCCTTAGGCGGAATCGCTTCAGACCGGAAAGAAAAAGTTTCCCTTCCACAATTCAGCACAGGTAATCGTGATTATATGCTTTCGAATCTGAGGACTGAAGATCAACTCATCACCATGGACTGGTTATGAAACACTATTTCTTTCTGGGCTGGCTTCTCGTTATTAACGTCGTCGGCTGGAGTGCCTGGCAGGTGATGAAACTCAAGACGGAATATTCCGTGGACCAGTTTTATCCGAAGTCACATCCACTTCTGGTTCACCATGAAGTGATTCGGAAAGAATTCCGCCTGCATGAAGAGCAGCCCTATCTCTATGTCATCCGCTATCCCCGGGAAGAAACCTGGGTAGAGCCGGGAAAAATCGAGCGCCTGAAAACTCTCTCCACTAACCTTCAGCATAAAGAGGGAGTCGCTAACGTTATCACTCTCACTCATGTGGAAGGTGCGACCAAAACCAATGATGAGCTGGTGATCGGAAGTCTTTTTGACCGCGTTCCTCCGCAGAACTGGAAGAAAGCGGTGATGGAAAATTCGCTTCTCTATCCGACGTTGGTGACGGAGGATTTCCGGTCGACCATGATCATGGTGGAATCGTCATCCAAGAATAGAAGTGTCATGGAAAAGCTCGAAAAAGATCTGGAACAGGAAATAAGAAATATTTTTCCGGATGCTAAAATTTCTTCCGCAGGCGTTCCCCTTCTACAGGCGCGTCTCTCCGGTATTATCCAGCGCGAGCTGGGATTATTCCTCCTCTATACGGCCGGAGCATTCTGTTTCTTCTTCCTTATTCTCTTCACACATATCAGTGCCATGCTTGTCGCACTCATGACCCTTGCCATAACTAATCTTTTTTCTCTCGCACTGATGAGTGCCTTTCATATTCCCATGAACGCGATCCTCGTCACGCTTCCGGTAATTGTGAGTGTATCCATCATGAGTCTTCTTATTCACACTCTCCACCTCTGGTCAGGGAAGGCCCCGCATACTTTAAGTGGCGATGAGCGGCTGCGGGAAGCGTGGCTCACGATGAAAGAGCTTGCCCTGCCGAATGCTCTGGGAATTCTCACCACTGCGGCGGGGTTTCTCGCTCTCTCACCTTCCGCCATTCCCCTGATTTCCCAATACGGCTGGATTGTGGCGCTAGTCCTTTCTTTCGTCTCTGTCGTGGGTCAGGTAGTGATGCTTCTTTTTTTGCCGATGGTGAAATCACGGATCCGCGGTTTCTTTGAAAGGCCGGCACTCTGGGCACTGTCTTCCGTACGGAGACCGAAACTCATTCTCATCATGACGGCACTCATTTTTGCTGTCGGCATCCGGCAAATCTCGGGACTTAATTTTTCACTGAAACTTTTTGATGATCTCCCGGAAAATGATGAACTCCGTAAGACAACTGAGTGGATCGATACTTCCTTCGGAGGGATTCTCTCCTATGAGATTAAGGCCTATTCAGAGGAAGCTGACTTCTGGAAAGATCCGCATAACCTGAGACGTCTGGAAGTCTTCGGGCAAAAGGTGCGCGCTCTTCACGGCGCCCGTTCTTCGGTATCCCTGGCGGATTTTTTCCAGGGAGAAATCCCCCCGGATAAGAATGCTGTTGCCGAAACTTTTTTTATGTTTTCCATGGCAGAGAAAAATCCCCTGAGTTCCTTCCTCACTGAAGACGCCCGCTCGACCCGGATAGGAATTCGCCTCTCGGATCTTCCCAGCCATGAAGTGACGGGAACAAAATCTTCCATCATGACTCTCGCCCGGACAATATTCCCGGAGTTGAAGTTTACTGAAGGCGGAATGGCCAACTACGCCCATGACCTCAATCAGGAAGTGGCGCGCTCACTGATCTTTGATTTCTGGCAGCCGCTTCTATTCATCGGATTTTTTCTCATCTTCATATTCCGCTCCTTCCGCTGGGCGGTGATTGCGTGCCTTCCGAACCTGATTCCCCCTGCGGTCCTGATCAGTGCACTCTCCCTCTTTGATGTATCAGTGAAGCCCGGAATTGCCCTCATCTTTTCCATCGCCCTGGGTTTTGCTTTCAACAATACTCTTTATATCCTCTCAAGGTTGAGAACCCTTAAAGAGTCGGAAAATTCCCTTGAGGAGGCCATTCTCATGGAGGCCAATCCCTGTCTTCTTGAATCCCTTATCATGTTCACAGGTTTTTCCATATTTCTGACGTCGGAATTCAACATGAACCAAAATTTTGGAGGGTTTATGCTTTTGTCCATTCTCGCAGGATTTTTCGCCGATCTCTTTTTCCTCCCGGCCTTTCTCAAGGTCTTTCCGCAGTCCCTGAAGACGACACCATTGCCGTCAAGGGTTGCAGCAAGTCTCGCTGTCCTTCTGATGGCCACTCCTGTGTGGTCACAGTCCGCCGAAGACATCCTGAAAAAGTCGAAGGATCTCATCGACGCCAAAGATGACCAGGCCGAAATCGAAATGAAAATCATTGAAAAAAACGGTGAAACCAAATCTCGGAAAATAAGTTTAAAAACTCTCCGGGAAGAAGGCTTCTCAGTTCTTGCGAAAATTGAAAGCCCGGCCGACATCAAGAACATGGCGTTCCTGGGACAAGTGGATGCTAAAGGAAATGAAAAGCAATGGATCTACCTCCCCTCTTCGGGCCAGGTCAGACGTCTCGTCACCGGAAAAACCAAAGCGGGACTTCTGGGATCTGAGATCAGTCCGGAAGATCTTAATTCCGAAGCGGTGAAAGGTGCTAAAAGTAAGCTCACGAAAACCGACAGGGAATTTTACTGGATCGAAGTCATTCCTGCCGCCGGAACTTCCGAGTACTCGAAAGTGATCACCAAAATTTCGGTGAAGGATTATCTTCCGAAATTTACCGCTTACTACATGAACAATAAGCTAAAAAAAACGATCTCCTTTAAGGACTACAAGAAATTCGGTCCTGTTTTCAGAGCGCAGTTCATGAGTGTCCAGAATCACCTGAACGGGCGTGCGACTGAAGTCCGTCTTTCGTCAGTCAGGGTAAATACCGGTTTATCAGAGGATGATTTTTCCCAGAGCAGTCTGAAAGATTAGATCAGGATTTTAATATATGAAAAGCGTATCAGGGATGATGCTCTTTCTTCTGACAACTCCGGCGCTCGCCCAATGGAAGTTCAGCGGAAACGTCGCTCCCTATTTTCAGAAGATCGGAATCGAAACCACTCCCGTGAGTCCGTCTGAGAAAGGCGGGCTCACGGCGAATCTCGGTCTCGAAAATAAGATCAACTCAAAAGTAAAGTTCAAGTCGGATACCTGGATAAGATCAGATTTCTTCGCGCGCGATGCCCGCGAGAATTTCCAGTTCATCCCAAAGAACCTATATCTTCAGCACAAGACGAAATCTCTCACCACGAGGATCGGCTACCAGACTCTTCAGCTCGATGGGCCCGATCTCATGAATCCCGCCGATGTGATTCATGGAAAGAACTGGATTGATCCCACTTCACCAGTCGCCATGTCCTCTGCGGGTCTGTCATTTTCGCAGGAAAAATCTGACTGGAACTGGGAAGTTTTCTATGTTCCCCGCCAGACGCCGGCCGTTCTTCCGGGAGCACATAGTCCGTGGCTTCCGAGAAAAAATCGTCTTCCGATTGAATCGGCCGATACGGAAATAAGAATTCCGGATGATGTGGAATACAAGTATCTGGGAGCAAAGACCCTGAATCATGCCCTCAATCACAACGTGACACTGAAGGTTCAGAAAAAGACCGATTCTTTTGAAGGCCAGTTTGTCTATTACAACGGGCTCTCGCATTCGCCCTATCTCCTTACGCGGGTGACGGGAACACTCCTGTCCGTGAATCCGGATATCATCGCCGTCACATCTCCCGTGAAACTCATTCCCCTTTATTATCGCCATCACGTTGTCGCCGGGACTTTTAATATCCCGATGGGATCGTGGGCGATTCATGGCGGAATGAACTGGATGAAGCCCCAGGGAAATGATGACCGCATTCCGGATGAAACAACCCTCGGAGTGATTGGTTTAGAAAAAAGTTTCGAGACTGATCTGGGAATGATTACCGGAATCTTGGATTACGTCCGCCAGAAAAGACAGGATGCCGATCAGATCAGTTTTCTCCGCTCGATCATGGAAGAAGCCGTGACCGGTGGAGTGCGGATTCCGCTGGGAGAAGAAACCCAGGTTTTTGCGGGGGGATTGTATGATCTCGTGGGAAAATCATCTCTCTATAAGGCAACTGTCACTCACCGGATGACGTCATCACTATCGGTTGAGGCGCAGGGACAAATGCTCCGGGGTCCGTCAAAAACCTTAATCGGTCTTTATCAGAATTATGATTCTTATCAGCTGAAGCTGATCTGGTCGTTTTAGAACTGCCCTTCGGGCAGTTATGGTCGTTTTAGATTTCTTTTGCTTCAATTATCTGCAGTCCGGGATTTCCGGATTTAGATTCCTCAAGCATCCGTCTCGTCAGATGAGTTACTTCGGTCCCGATCGTTTTCGAAAGTTTTGTCGGCATGATATGACGAAGAATCCGGAAAGAAGAAATGCCGATTTTTTCACCGGTTCTTTTTTCCTCGCGGTCACCCACGAGAAGTCCCGGGCGGAAAATGACGAGGGAACTGAGCTTCAGATCTTTCAGTGCTTTCTCCGCTTCGCCTTTTACCCGGGGATAAAAAAACTTCGACTGTGAGTGGGCCCCGCTGGCGGAGACAACGAGAAATTTTTTGGCCTTGTGATTGAACGCGAGTCTTCCGAACGAAACGACTCCGTGAAAATCAACTTTCCGGAAATTATCCTGCGACCCTGCTGTCTTGATTGTCGTTCCGAGACAGCAGAAATAAACATCACCCTTCAGTTCATCACTGTGCTCATTCATCGCTCCGAGCTCTCCCTGAACATACTTCAGCTTGGGGTTTCCGGAAGAAAGGGGCCGCCTTGAATACACCACCACCTCGGAATAATCCGGATCTTCCAGGAGAATTTTCACCAGTTCTGAGCCGACGAGGCCTGTGGCCCCTGCAACAATAGCTTTCATGAAGAAAAGTCTAACATATTTTGGCCGCTTATGTGTACTATCAGAATCACGCAAATGAAACAAACCGTCTGGAACCAGATTTTTCACATCACCTCATACCTGGTAAATCCTCAGAAAAAACTGGGGATCTACTCGCTGCTGAATCTTCTTCAGGATGCGGCGTGGATGCACGCCACTCAGCTAGGCCACGGCCACGATGAAACACTCAAGGGAAAAACAGCATTTGTTCTCACCCGCCAGAAAGTGATGATGGAATCATGGCCCGGCTGGGGAGAAACCATTTCCATCCGCACCTGGGTGAGACCTCTTCAGGGTCCGTTTGCTACCCGGGATTTTGAAATCTTAAAAAATGATAAAATTATCGGATCCTGTTCGACGAGTTGGATTCTGATGAATCTCGAAACCCGCTCCGCGGTTCTCGGTGACCTCGGCGTCATTCCTTTTGAATCCCGCACGGATTATAAACTTCCCTACGAAGCCAGAAAAGTTTCGATCAAGGATGAACTCGAATCACGGTCCACCTTCGAAGTGAGAAACTCTGATCTTGATATGAATGAGCATGTGAACAATACCCGCTATGTTCAATGGATTCTCGATTCCATTCCGCGGGAGTGGCACAGTCAGTTTGCCCTTCATGAGTATGAAGTGAATTTCCTGGCAGAAACTCATGCCGGGGATAAGGTGGAAATCATGATGTCGCCGGAGCGGCCGCATGAGACAAAACCATATACTGTTCAGTTTCAGGGATTAAGAGATAAGAAACCTGTGTTCTCTGCGGAAATGGTGATCAGTTCTCAACGTTCTGAATAAGGGACGAACTTCCTAACCATTGAAAGAACTCCCC